>JAGOLA010000119.1 GCA_017994375.1 Candidatus Omnitrophota bacterium
CTTATAATCCCGCCTTCGATGTAACAGAAGCAAAGTATATCACAGCAGTTGTTACGGAAAAAGGTATTGCATATCCGCCATATAGTGAAAGTCTTAAACAACTTAAATAAAATTATCAGGGTAACCAAACACAATTTGATTGTTTTCTGTTTTATTATTGTAATCCTAAACGTGATAACAAAATAAAATAAAAAAATTGTTGACATTTAATTAATGAGGTAATAATATAGCTATTATTAATAAATAAAGAAAGGGTGAAAAACATCAAGCCGTTGGTAATTATTGCTATAATCATCAATTTTAAGTTGTGTTTCTTCTTAAAATGCCCAGTTTCATGAGCTAAAATAGCAATTAGTTCTTCCGTAGTATGCTTTTTAAGTAAAGTATCGAATAAGACTATACGGCGATGACGGCCTAAACCAGTAAAAAAAGCGTTGGACTTGTTGGATCTTCGAGAGCTATCCATTTTAAATATACCTTTAAGCTTAAAATTTTGTGAAAGAGCATATTTCTCAATTTCTTCTTTAAGCTTACCGTTTTCTAAGGGGGTAAACTTATAAAAAATCGGCATAATTATAACTGGAGCGATAAAAATTAAAAATACCTCAAAAAGACTAACTCCAGCCCAACACCAAAGCCAAGCCCAATAGTGCATTCTAATAAAAAACCAGATTACTGCCGAAATAACTACTCCTCCAATAATAAGGGTTAAAATCCAGCTTTTAAATATATCTAAAATAAATGTTTTTAGGGTAGTACGATTAAAACCATACTTCTCTTCAATAATAAAAGTATGATAATAAGAAAAAGGTATGTCTATTACTTGAGAGATTAAGAATAAAATTCCTACGAATATTAAACCGCTAAAAATATCTCCTAAATTAAAGGAACGGGCGATTTTATCTATAAAATTAAAAGCACCGCTAAAAATAAATAATAATAACCCTATAGTTTTAACTGAAGAATGAACGATTTTAAAATAGGTATTGTCCTTTAAATAACTTTGAGATTTTTTATAATTATCAGGACTATAGTAGCCGAGAAATTCTTCCGGCAAATTAGTCTTTATAGCTCTAACATTAAAAATTTCAACAGCTGAATTTAATATATAGTCTCCTACTATAAAAACTAAAATGATAATTAAATACATCTTTTTCGTAAGTATTTATACCTACTAAAAAAATCAGCTAAAGACACTGATATTTTTATTATTTTATTAAATGTATAATTTGAGTTGGATAGGCAAACTCAATTTTTCTTTTTTCAAACTCTTCTTTTATAGCAAAATTTGTCTCTTGTTGGATATCCATATATTTATTATAATCGCTGCCTAAAACATAATATACTACCTCAAATATTAGGCTAAAATCTCCGAAGGAAAAAAAGTGAGCACGGTCAAATGCTGTATCCTTAATATTTTTTATGGCTTTTTCTATTATCTTTGGAATATCCTTTAAATCTTGAAGATTAGTTTGATAAACAACACCTATTTTAAAGACTACTCTCCTTTGCCCCATTCTTTTGTAATTACGCACTCGTGAATCAGTAAGATCAGAGTTAGAAAAGATCAACTGCTCACCGCCTAAACTACGTAAACGCGTAGTTTTAATTCCAATATGTTCAACGGTGCCTAATAAATCTCCTATAATAATAAAATCGCCTACTTCAAAAGGACGGTCAAATATTATAGAAAAATAACTAAATAAATCTTTTAGTAGTGCTTGTGCAGCTAAAGCTATAGCTACGCCTCCTATGCCTAATCCAGCTATTACTGTCGATATCTTAAATCCTAAATTATCTAGAAAAAATATACCTGCTAAAGACCAAATAACGAACTTAATTACTTTTAATATTCCGCTAAGGCTATGCTCTAAAACTTCACTCTGGCCGGTTTTAAACCAATATAACTTAAAGGCATAGCTGATTATCATTAAAAATAAACGAACTATAAAAAGTATTAGGATACCTAAACTTAATCCATTAAATATTTTGGCAAAATAAGAATTTAAAGTTAATGATTTAATACTTAAATAAAAGATACTAAAATATAAAAAAGGAACGACTAAATGTTCCAAGATTTCAACTAAAAAATCGTCTAAAACATTAGTAGTTTTTTTAACCCAATTTTTTAATTTTTTTATTAAAATTATTTTAAAGATATTAATAGCTACAAAACCTATAGCAAAAACGATAAGAGCTATTAAATAATTATAAAAAGTATTATTTAAAAATGAGGTATTTAAAAAATCAAAATTCATACAATGCCCCCTTAAAAATTTATATTATCAAGAATTAATATATTATCTTGGGATATAAGAAAAATTAGTTTTTTGTTGATGTAATTGACGTTTTAATTCTTCTTCGCTTATAAAATTTAATTCTTTTAAAACTTCGCCTAGTAATATTCCCTTTCTCCAATGAATATTTAAGGCTTCTTCTAATTGTTCAGGAGTTATAAGGTTTTTTTCTAAGAGAATTTGTCCTAAGGGTTTATAATTATCGGTATTATTTAGTTTTTTATTTATTTGAGGTACTATGGTAACTGATTCTTCATTATCTCTCCTATCAGCCATAAATTTACTACCGGGCAACATTTTAAGATAACGCTTAATTTCTGCTACTTTATCATTTACCTGGACAATATTCTTTAAAGCTTTGCTATCAACATTAACTATAGCTATAGAAAGGCTCATCAAAGATATTTTTCTTATCTTATGGGTACGGTCTTTAGCTAAAATATAGCCTTGTTTACGGTCAATTTCCGGATAATGAAAAATCATTATATTATCAAAATTTTTAATAAGACTACCACAAATACTTTCGTATTTATCCTGAGAGGTAATAAAAGCGAAATCATCTCCTCCAATATGGCTTATAAAATCGTTGGGATTCCCTAATTTTTCTAAAATAGTCATGATAATATAGGCAGTATGCAGAATAACCTTGTCTCCCCGCTGATAACCATAAGCATCATTAAAATATTTAAAATTATCGATATCTATATAACCAAATGAAAATGAGTCCTTTTTATGAATTTTATCTTTGAGTGTTTCTTCAAGGATATTTCCGCCGGGAAGACCGGTCAAAGAATTAGCATTTATACTGTGTTGTGCCCGACGGATCGCCATCTCAATCCTAATACGTAAATCTAAAGGGTCCGGAGGTTTTATTAAATAATCATCTACTCCCTGTTTTAAATTTAAAAGGTGGGTTCTTAGCTGCCGCTTATTTATTAAAGTCAAAACCGGTATGAAAGCGGTAGAAAAGTTATTCTTAAGGGCCCGGCAAATATCGAGCTGCTCTTTTTTTGCCGATTGGATATCTACGATAATAGCATCGGGAACGATTTTTTTTATATCCTCTATATCCTCTTTGGAAGATGGCTCTTTAAGAAATACTTCGTAGCCCCAGCCATCGAAACAAAAGCTAAGAACGTCTTTTAGCTTACTATCGGTAGAAACTATTAAAATCCTTTTAACTTTATCCATAAAATTAGAT
>JAGOLA010000120.1 GCA_017994375.1 Candidatus Omnitrophota bacterium
TAAATAAGATATCTCCGGCTTCTAAATTAGTCAAAATACCTACTAAATCTCCGGCCCTATCGATAGCTGGTCCACTTGTGGCCGTAAGCTTAGCGTTCATTTCTTTAGCAATACAATGTGCCAAAGAAGTTTTGCCTAAACCCGGTGGTCCGGCAAGAAGTAAATGCTCAAGTGGTTCCGACCGCTTTTTAGCCGCTTCTATAGAGATTTTTAAATAAGAAATAACATTCTTTTGCCCGATAAATTCATCTAAGTTTTGCGGACGTAAAGAAAGATTGATAATTTGCTCTTCTTCGTTTTCTTTCCAGTAATCGGTAAATCTTTCTTTATCTATATCCATAGCTTTTTATTTGTCAGAAGTTAGCTAAAGTTTAAAGATAACTATAACGAAGTATAAATATCTTCCTGCCGGGCAATTACTATCGGCCCAAAGAGCTTCTCCTGTATCGCTACTACCTCTCTTAGCTTTATTAATTCTAAAATTGCTAAAAAGGTAACTACTATCTCAAGTTTATTCTTGGCCGAAGAAAAAAGATCTTTCAAGTATATCTTTTCTTTTGCTAGAAGAAGATGCAACAAATCGTGTATTTTCTCCTCTACCGTAAATTCATCCTTAACAACTTCAAAAAATATATCTTTAGGAACTTCTTTTAAGGCTGCCTTAAAAGCGCTGATAAGATCGAATATCGATGCTTCTATGTATGTTTCCTGCGTTTGTGGGTCAATATTAGCGCGCCGAAAATATTTATTACGCTCAATCTCTCTTTCTTTCAAAAACTCAGCAGCTTCTTTAAATTTTTCGTATTCTAAAAGACGCCTAACCAGCTCATCCCGAGGATCTTCTTCCGGCTCTTCCGGTACTTGTTCTCGAGGTAAAAGCATTTTTGATTTAATATTAATCAAATTAGCGGCCATCACTAAATATTCCGAAGCAACGTTGATATCTAAAAGTTTCATCAATTCTAGAAACTGAAGATACTGCTCAACCACCTTAGTTATTGGAATATCGTAAACATTAAGGTGTTCTTTTTTAATCAGATATAGAAGTAAATCTAAAGGCCCCTCGAAAATATCTAAATGTATCTTCATATTCCTAGTAATTCTCTGACTTCGCCTAGGGTCTTACGGCAAACTTCTTTAGCTTTTTTATTGCCGTCTTCCAAAATATCGTTTATATAGTTTTTTTCTTTAAGGAGTTTTTTCTTCTTGTCCCGATGCGGCGCAATAAAACTTTCCAGTATTTCTGCTAATTCTTCCTTACATTCTCGGCAACCCTTTTTGGCTTGGCTGCACCATTTTCTAACATCCTCTTTCCTGTCGCTTTTGAATACCGAATAATAGTTAAAGACATTGCATAAATCCGGATGTCCAGGGTCATCTTTTCTTTTCCTGGCCGGATCAGTAAACATAGCCAAGACTTTACTTTTTAAGCTATGAGAATCTTCGCTAAGTGCGATATAATTTTCGTAACTTTTGCTCATTTTCCTCCTATCTAGACCTAGAAGACGGGGTATTTTAGTAAGTAAAGCTTGCGGTTCTTTAAAAATTTCTTTCTTATAGAAGTTATGAAAACGTCTTACCAATTCTCGGCATAATTCTAAATGTGGCAATTGATCTTCGCCTACCGGAACAAAATCAGCCTTATACAAAATGATGTCCGAAGATTGAAGAACCGGATAGCCTAAAAAAGAATAGGTATTTATCTCTTTATCTTTTAGCTGGGCAATTTGCTCTTTAAAGGTTGGACAACGATACAGCCATCCCAAAGGGGTTAATGCCGAAAGAATCATAAAAAGCTCTAAATGCTGCTCAATGCAAGATTGGACAAATAGAACTGAAATTTCTGGATTGATGCCGTAACTTATCCAGTCGGCTATATTATCAACAGTATACTTTCTGATAAGCTTAGGGTCTTTATATTCGCTCATGAAAGCGTGCCAATCAGCAACCATAAAAAAACACTTATACTCTTTCTGCAATTTAATCCAGTTAGATAGAGCTCCTACCCAATGGCCGAGATGCAAAACCCCGGTAGGCCTCATACCGCTTAGTATAATTTTTTTCATTTCTAACTACTATTTTAGTTTCCGGGCGATAGTTTCTTCTTTAAAAACATCGATAATATCGCTTTCTTTTATTTTATCAAAACCGATGCTGATGCCACATTCCAAGCCTTCGGTAACTTCCTTAACATCATCTTTAAGCCTCTTTAGAGTCTGGATCTTTCCTTCAAAAACTACTTCATTTTCACGAAATAAATGACAAGGAGCTCCTCTGATAACTTTTCCTTTTTCTACCAAACAGCCCGCTATTATGCCGGCCTTAGAGAGTTTAAAAACAGTCTTAATTTTAGCTCGGCCTACGAAAGTCCGTTTTATTTGAGGAGTTAACAAGCCTTCTATCGCTGCCTTTATATCATCTATTAACTCGTAAACAATCTGATAAGATCTGACCTCGATGCCTTTACGCTTGGCTAATTCTCGAATTTCACTATCAATTGTAACTTTAAATCCTACTACTACCGAATCAGTGACTTCGGCTAAAAGGATATCCGAAGAATTAATCGCTCCTACACCCTTATGAGTTATAACTAATTCTATCTCGTTGGAAGGTATTTTCCTCAAAGCGCTCTCTACTGCTTCTAAAGTCCCTCCTACATCGGCTTTCAAAATAATTTTAAATTGTTTTAAATTATCTTCTTTTACCTTTTGGTAGAGATCTTCTAACTTAAAATGGGTCACCGGAGTTAACTTCTTATTCTTCTCTATTTCTCTTTTTTGTTCAGCAATCCCTCTGGCAGTTTTCTCGTCCGGAACCGACATTAATTTTTCGCCGGGATTAGGAACACCGTTCAAACCCAGAATCTCTACCGGTAAAGAAGGATATGCCTCCTCGCAAAGCTGACCTCTATCATCATACATGGCCTTAACTCTTCCCCAATAAAGACCACAAATACACCAATCACCGACTTTAAGTTTTCCTTCTCGGATTAAAACCGATGCTAAGGAACCTTTACCTTTAGATAGTTTTCCTTCGATAACCGTGCCCAAGGCCAAGCGCCCATAGTCGGCTTTTAGCTCTAACATATCGGCATGAAGAATGATTAATTCTAATAATTCATTTATCCCTTCTCCGGTTTTAGCCGATACACCTACTGTAGTAGTTTTACCGCCCCAGTCTTCGGGAACAAGTTCCAATTTAGAAAGCTGTTGCTTAACCATGTCGACATTGACGTTAGGTTTATCTATTTTATTAATAGCCACGATTATCGGAACATTAGCAGCTTTAGCATGGTCAATGGCTTCGATAGTTTGAGGCTTCACTCCTTCATCGGCAGCTACAACTATAATAACAATGTCGGTAATATCAGCTCCTCTGGCCCGCATCGCTGTAAAAGTTTCATGACCCGGAGTATCAAAGAAAGTTATTCTGCCTTTATCTAAAACAACTTGGTAAGCACCAATATGCTGTGTAATACCACCGGCT
>JAGOLA010000019.1 GCA_017994375.1 Candidatus Omnitrophota bacterium
GGTATAGGTAGAGGCATTGGATTTAATTTGTTTATCGCTTAAGACCGGCCGAAGAGTAATTTTTCCGGAAGGGTCACCTATCTTAGCGGTAAAATCTCCGATAATAAGATAAACCAAATGGCCTAAATCCTGTAAAGCGCGAAGTTTTCTTAATAGAACGGTGTGGCCAAGATGGATATCCCGAGAGGTCGGGTCAAAGCCAATTTTTAACCTTAGCGGTTTTTTATCCTTAAAAGACTGCTCAATTTTAAGAATTAATTCTTCTTGAGAAATTACCTCTACGGCGTGTTTATTTATTGTTTCAAGATGGGTAGATAACCTATTATTATTCATCTAATAACAATTGACTCGTGGAGCCCCACGGACTTTAGTCCATGGCTCCCTCCTAAAGCAGAAATCTCAAAAGAACATTCATTCCTCGAGCTAAAGCCCGGAGATTTCTGCGAAGGATTAAAATTACGTACAGAATATAATATCCGAGTCCAGTATTAATCCGTCTCGGAAGGCTTATCCGAAGAGGTATCGATATTTGCAGAAAGACCGATTTTTGCAGAGCCGGGATCGATTTTAATTATCTTGACTGTTAGCTTGTCGCCGGGCTTTATCTTATCTAATAAATCTTTATTAATCTCACCCGAAAATACCAAACCTTCTAAATCCTTATCTATCTCTACAAATACTCCAAAATTAGTAATCTTAATTATCTTGCCTTCAACTACTTTTCCAATCGGAAATTTTTCTAAAATCTGCGGCCAAGGGTCATCTTCCAATTGCTTTAAGCCGACAATAATCTTCTTAGTTCCTCTGTCTAAACCCAATATCTTCCATTCGTAATTATGTGACTTCTTTAGGACTTCTTGAGCACGAATAATTCTTTTAGTCCAAGAAATATCCTCATTATAAATTACGGCTTCTAAACCGTTCTCTAATTCTACAAAAGCACAGCCATCGCCATAGCCGATGACTTTACCTTTAATTTCGCTGTCAATAGTAACTAAATTTTCGATATCCTCCCAGGGATCTTTTTCTAACTGCTTAATGCTTAAAGATATCTTTCGCGAAGCCGCATCAATACCTATTATTTTTACCTCCATAGTGTCGCCAATAGCAAAAGCCTCTTGCAGGTTTATGAACCTTTTAGTCCAGGAAACCTCGCTGATATGCACCAAGCCTTCGATGCCTTTTTCTAATTCGATAAATATACCGTAATTCTGGATATTGGTAATACGGCCTTTGACTGATGAACCTTCGGGGAATTTTTTGTCTATTTCGCCCCAAGGATCCGGAGTAGTCTGTTTTAAACCCAGCGAAATCTTTCCTTTATCGCGGTCAAAACTTAAAACTACCACTTGAATCTCATCGCCTAAAGCTACTATTTCCGAAGGATGAGAAATCTTTTTCCAGCTCATATCTGCGATATGTAAAAGGCCGTCTACTCCGCCTAAATCTATAAAAGCACCAAAATTAGTAATACTTTTAACCCGGCCTTTCATTACCTTGCCTTCTTCAATATCTCCCCAAACTTTCTTGGAAGAGCTTTCTTTTTCTATTCTTACGGCATCTTTACGGGAAACGATAAAGCTTCCTTTAAGCTTATTCATCTTTAGAATTTGAAACTTAAAGGGTTTATTTATAATCTCTTCGTTCTCGACTCCGCGGAAAGAAGAAAGGCTGCGGGGAAGAAATCCGTCCACGCCAAAAATATTTACCATATAACCGCCTTTTACGATGCGGGTAACTATTCCTTCCACTAAATCTCCTTCTTTATAGCTATCAGCTAAAGTATTCCAACCTTTAGCTTCGCGAGCTTTACGGAAAGAAAGGACTACCTTGCCTTCTTCATCTTCTACGTTTTCTACATAGACATCGATTTCTTTTAAAGATTCGATATCAACTCCGTGGAATTCTTCGCGTAAAATCACACCTTCTGATTTATAACCGACATCGACTACCACTTCGGTAGGGCTGGCAGTTATAATTTTACCTTTAACAATTTCTCCCTCATTTAGCTCTTTTATGGAGCTATAATAAGCCTTAGCTAAATCTGTGATCCCTTCTGCCATTTTTCTATATCCTCCTATAAAGATTTTTTGACATCTTTGATGCCAAAGGTTCCCAATTATCTCTTAAATAACTATCTTTGTCAATAAAAAACACTATAGCTTTCTAGGGCTAATTATATAGATTTTTTAGGCTTTTAAAACACCCAAAAACCCTAAAGACTCCTGATTTTATCAGCTACTTTTAAGGTAATATCCTGATAAGAGTCCTCTTCTTTGATATTATCTACCTTAGCAAAGATAACTTTTATCTTGCCGAAAGATAGCCCTTTGGCACCTTTAGGAAGTACCTCATCAGTGCCATAAATTCTAGCTGCTATTATCGGGACAGCGGCTTTTCGGCTCAAAAACCCTACGCCAAAATTCAATTCATCAAAGTTAGATCCCCTTGTTCCTTGAGGAAAAATCAGTAAAGGTTTATTTTTTAGTATCTTTAAACAAGTCCGTAGAGCTTTAATATCGCTTTTTTCTCTTTTTAAGGGTATTGCTCCTACGTCACGTAGATAAATAGAAAATAATCTACTCTTAAACAACTCTTCTTTAGCTATAAAACCTATTTTTACCGGACAAGCTGTTGCTAAAGTCGGAGGGTCTAAATTACTTACATGGTTAGAAGCTAAAATGAAAGGCTGTTTACGGGGAATAGCTTCTCTGCCTTCTACTTCAAACTTAAAAAATAATTTCAATAAGCAAAATACTAAACTGGTAGAAATTCTATAAAGCATAAATCATCTTTTTACCCAGGGCAACGAGGTCTTTGGCTTCTTTTTGGCTTTTGCTTTCGGCATAAATCCTGACAATTGGTTCAGTGCCGGACTTTCTAAACATCAGCCAACAATCTTTGGTTATTAATTTTATACCGTCAAGAGTATTTATCCTCTCGATTTTTTTCCCATAAAGAGCTTTGGGTAGTTTCATATCCGATAATTTCTTTTTTAAATTCTTTACCGGAATTGCCGTCCGGCAATAGTAATAATGCCCGTAAGTACGGTAAAACTGCGCCAAAAGAGCGCTAAAATTTTTCTTCTCTACTGCCAGCATCTCTAATAATAACAGAAAAGCCGCTGAACCGTCACGTTCCGGAATATAACCTTTAAAGCCAATTCCGCCGGCCTCCTCTCCGCCAACACAAATAAGGTTCTTTTTAAATAAGTCCGATAAATATTTAAAGCCAATCGGCGTCTCATAGCAAGGAACTTTCAAAGCTAAGGCTACCTTATCGATAACATCGCTTCCGACTACGGTCTTGCCAATACCGCCCTTTAAACCTCGGTTTTTAATCATATGTATGGCTAACAAAGGCAAAATAACTTGGGCGTTAATATAATTACCCTTAGAATCGAATAAAGCTACTCTATCAGCATCACCATCTAAAACTAATCCTAAATCGTATTGGCCTTTTTTCATTATCTTAGTCATTTCGGCTAAATTAGTCTCGATGGGCTCCGGATTTATCCCGCCAAAAGAAGGGTTATATTCGCCGTGCAAGTAATCTACTTGGGATTTACCGGGTTTAAGTATTTCGCGGATAAACTTTCCGCCGCTACCATACATAATATCGGCTAAAATACGTAATTTTATAGAACGCACTTTTTTTAAATTAACAAAGCTCTTTAAAAAATTGACATAGTATTTAGTTAAATCTTCGGCTGCTAATAATTTCTTTTCTTTTGCTAATTCCAAATCGATAAATTGAGGCTTACTTTTAAATAAGAGATCTTCTACTGCTTTAGTAATATCTTCTCCGGCTGAACCGCCTTCGGAAGTTTTTATCTTTAAACCGTTAAAAATAGCCGGGTTATGCGAAGCAGTAATCATAACGCCTAAAGTATACTTTTTATGGGCGCAATGTAAACTTACTACCGGCGTAGGAAGATCCCGATCCGAAAGTACTACTTTGATATTATTAGCGGCTAAAACTAAACCAACTGTCTGGGCAAATTCCCGAGATAGGAATCGGCGGTCATAGCCAATTACTACTCTCTTTTTTCCTTTATACTTTTTCTTAATATAATCAGCTATAGCTTGAGAAACAACTTTTACGTTCTCAAAGGTGAAATCTTCGGCAATCACCGCCCGCCAACCATCAGTACCAAATTTAATCATTTTTTTCCTCCTAATGAGCACAATATTTTTTCAAGTCTCGCCGCCGAAGGCAGCAGGACGAAGAAAAAATATTAGTGCGAATTATCCCGAGGAAATCAAAGATTTCCCGGGATTAAATCCTCGGAATTTCTTCGAAATTCCAGAGGGCCCTTGACATCTTTAATGTCAAGGGTCAAGTTAAATAAAATTTATTTTTTACTATATAATCTCTGACTTTATCACTAAGCAGATAACGTACTGTTCGCCTTTGTTTAATCATCGCCCGTATCAGGGAAGAAGAAATATTTATTTGAGTAATATCTCTTATGATAAAAGAATCTTTATTTTTTAAAGGTGATTCTTTACGCTGGGCAACTACTATTTTAACCAGCTTTGTTAATTCCCCAAAATCTTTCCACTCTAAAAAGTAATTTGCTAAGTCCGAGCCTACGATAAGATAAAATTCGTCTTTGGGATATAAAACTTTTAGCTCTCTTACGGTATCGATAGTATAAGAGGTGCCTCCTCTTTTTACTTCTAAATCTAAAACTTCAAATTTTTTATTATCACTGATAGCCAGCTTTACCATTTCTAGGCGTTTCTCTGCCGGCATTTCATTATGGCTTTTATGGGGAGAAATATTGGTAGGAATAAAAAAAACTTTATCAAGCCCTAAATCCTCGCTGATATCTTGAGCTAAAATAAGATGCCCAATATGCGGCGGATTAAATGTTCCGCCTAATATACCTATCTTCATAATCAAAGTCACAAAGTAACAAGGTCACATGTGACATGTGACTTGCAACTTGAGTCGAATTTAGAGTTTCCCATCTTTATTCTCTTATTTGCCCATTCCCTATACCGACCCACTTATAAGTAGTCAACTCTTCTAAGCCCATCGGACCGCGGGCATGAATTTTATCGGTAGAAATGCCGATTTCAGCCCCTAACCCAAACTGGTAACCATCGCTAAAACGGGTAGAAATATTGACAAAGCAACAGGCTGAATCAACCTCCCGGACGAACTTATCGGCATTGGCCTTATTTTTGGTAATAATACTTTCGGTATGCCCGGAGCCATAAGTATTTATATGGCTAATGGCTTCTTCGATATTGTTAACCACCTTTACCGCAACAATTAAATCCAAATATTCCGTAAGCCAATCTTTCTGACTGGCTTTTTTTATCCCACAGATAATCTTAGCAGTTTTTTCATCGCCGCGAATCTCTACTTTATAAGCGTCGAATTCTTTACGAAGTAAAGGAAGAAATCTTTTAGCGATATCTTTATGAACTAATATCGTTTCTACGGCATTACAAACCGAGGGCCGCTGGACTTTAGCGTTAAGGCATATTTTTAAAGCTTTTTTGATATCCGCACTCTTATCGACAAAAATATGGCAGATTCCTTTATAGTGTTTTATTACCGGAATACGGGAAGAGTTGACTACTTTTCTGATTAAATCTTCTCCGCCGCGGGGAATAACTAAGTCGATATACTTATTCTGTTTTAATAATTCATCCACAACTTTATGGTCTTTACTTTCAACCACAAAAAATGCCGCAAAATTAATCCCGTTTTTCTTTAAAGCTTTTTCCAAAACTGCGGCAATAGCTTTATTAGAATAAAAAGCGCTGCTTCCTCCCCGTAAAATACCGACATTAGAAGTTTTAAATAATAATCCAATACAATCGCTGGTTACATTCGGCCGAGCTTCGTAAATTACTAATACCACTCCTATCGGAGTGCGAACTTTCTTAACCCGTATACCGTTTGGCCGTTGATTAACTAAAATAGTTTTTCCTACCGGATCCGCTAAAGAAGCCACTTGAAGTAAGGATGCACTCATCTCTTTAAGACGTTTTTCATTTAAAGTTAAACGGTCGATAAAACTCTTTTTTAATTTCTTACTTATGGCGGTGACAATATCTTTCTGGTTTTCTCGAAGAATAAATTTTTTCTGTCCAAGAATAGCCAAAGCCATGTCCTTAAGGACTCTGTTCTTAGTTTTGGTATCTAAGTTAATCAGCTTATGGCTAGAGCTCCTAGCTTCTTTTACTAAACTTTTAATTTCAGTACTCATCATTTTAACTACTTATCAGGAATAACCGGGCAGTTATCCCAGGCTAAATCTTTATCGCCCTTAACAAAATTATCTCTATGGATAACTTCTTTTTTAAAGGCTTTTTTTTCTAAGCTCTGCAGTTCCTGTAAAGAATAATTAATTAAACCACAGCCTAAAACCGCACCCTTAGCATCAGCTACTCTAACCGCATCTCCTTTTTCAAAATTACCTTGAGCCTGGGTAACACCGACCGCTAAAAGGCTTCTTCCCTTATTAATCAAGGCTTCTTTTGCTCCTTCATCAATAAAAAGGGTTCCTTTTACCTTCTTACTAAAAGCAATCCAGCGCTTACGAGCCTGATTCTTATTCGCTGAAGGTAAAAATAAAGTCCCGTTTTTTTCTCCTTTTAAGATACGAGAAATAACTTCTTTTTCTTTTCCACAAGTAATAACTGTTTTTATGCCGGAAGCTGTGGCTATTTTAACGGCTTTTAGCTTGCTAATCATTCCTCCGCTAGTATGAACTTTATCCTCCCGGCGGGCCAAAGATAAAATATCGGAATCGATATCCTTAACTTCCTCTACTAAATTATCTCCCTTAAGTAAACCCGGGACATCGGAAAGAACAATCAATAAATCTGCTCCTACCAGATTGGCCACTAAAGCTGACAAACAATCGTTATCGCCAAAGCGAATTTCTTCATAAGAGACAACATCGTTTTCGTTAATAATCGGTGTAATATTTATGCTTAAAAGCTTATCGATGGTCTTACGAATATTCATAAAACGCTGGCGATTATCAAAATCATCCCAAGTCAAAAGTATCTGAGCGCATTTACGTTTCTGTTTTTGAAATTTCTCGTTAAAAATACCCATCAAAATTATCTGGCCTAATGAAGATATGGCCGTAAGAGAGTGGGTCTCTTGAGGCCGTTTTTTATAACCGAGGATATTTAAACCGGAAGCTATAGCTCCGGAACTTACCAAAATTACTTTAAAGCCAAAACTTTCGGCTTTAAGGACATCTTTGGTTATTTGTTCGATTAAAGAAGAATCGATTTTGCCTGCCGGAGCAATCACGCTGCTGCCGATTTTTACTACCACTTTTTTTACTGATTTTTCCTTCATTTTTTCTATTTTCATCTAACTTAATTAATTATTTTACCAATTTTAAACGATAAGTAAACACACACTTTATAAAGGCAAAATTAGACTCCGTTCCTTAAAGAATAAAGAGTAAATTAATACTAATCACTTTGACGGGCTAGAAGTCGAAGAAGCAACAATTTTATTAATCTTAATAACGGTATGTATTTGACGGTGCCCTTGTTTGCGGCGGTACTTTTTGCGGCGTTTAAACTTATAAACAATTACTTTTTCGGCTTTTCTCTCGCCTTCTATTTGGGCCTCTATACGGGCTTTTTCGACATAAGGAGTACCGATTTTTATCTTCTTATCATCGGCTAAAAGCAAAACCTTATCAAAGGTAACTTTGCCTTCTTTCTCTCCCAGCCGTTCTACCTCTAAAGTTTCGTTTTCTTTGACGAGATATTGTTTATTTTTAATCTCAACTACCGCTAACATAGGTTAAGATATTAACATACGAGCCATATTACGTCAAGACTTTCTTATTGGCTAAAAGCCCAAGCTTAAACTAAGCTAATCAGAGGCGGGTTGTTTTAAATGGGCCGGGGATAAGTCTACTATTTCTTCGGCATCTATCTCAATAAGATATTGCGGGTCGGGAAAGCGCGCCTCCGGATGAGTGGATGAACCACGATCTCTACGAATATTCTTAATCAATCGGGTAGAAGCCCGCGAAACTACCTTCTTATGCCAACTTTCTAAAAGGTCTTTGCTAATTTTAGCTTTCTCGATGATTTTAGTCCTACCTTTAATAGTATAGCCGATGAATTCATGTTCATTAACAGCAGTAATACTTACCAAGGGGTTATTTTTAAGATTGCTAAAAGTCTTACTGCGGTAAAGGTCCATAATATATACTCTACCATCTTCTTTAGCTTCCACTATTCCTTTGGCCGAACAATGAATATAACCTTTAGGATCTATTGTAGAAACTATTACAAATCCCTGATGCGTTAAGAAGGTAGCTATTTCTTTTGATAATTTAACCATTTTTATATAATAGCATAATAACTTAACCAGCGCAAATTTTCCCTATTTTGGCTTCAGGTTTGACCTCAATTAATCATTGGGATATAATGGTTGGCGCTATGGAAATAAAGCAAACCCAAAAATTAAGCCAAAAATTGACCTTAACTCCCCTAATGCGGCAATCTCTAAAGATATTAGAGTTGCCGCTAATTGAACTCAAAAGCTATTTGGAAACCGAGGTCGAAGAGAATCCGGTCTTAAAGTGTGAGGACTCAATAATAGAAACTTCCTCTACCTGCGAGAGAATCGAACAACTTATTGACCGGGAACAAAACTTAAGCGACTACTCTCTTAGCGAATCCCCGGATGAAATAAATAAAAGGCGTGATTATAAGGAAAGCCTTATTTCTAAACTTCCTACTTTAGAAGAGCATCTCTTAAAACAATTAAGAGTTTGCCATCTAACTAAGAAGCAACACCACATTGGTGAATATATCTTAACTAATTTAGACGAAAACGGTTATTTAAATTTAACTTGCGAAGAAGTAGCAACTGAACTTAATAAGAAATATCCTGATGAGAAGGCAGCTAAAAAAGATATCGAAGATATTTTAAAGCTAATAGCTAATTTCGATCCGGTAGGTATAGCTGCCAAAAATCTTAAAGAGTGCCTGTTGATACAACTAAAGTTAAAAAAACAGGAACATTCTTTAGCTTATAAAATAGTAAACCAACATCTTCCGGAGCTAATCAAAAATAAGACCAAGGTTATCGCTAAAAAATTAAAAGTGTCTAAAGAAGATATTGATTCGGCTTTAGAACAAATCTCTACCTTGAATCCCCGGCCGGGTAAAAGCTTCGAAGCTACTACTACTCAAGTAATCTCACCAGCGGTGCCGGATATCATCATCAATGAAAAGTCAGAAATAATTATCAATAGCGGTTTTTTACCCAAGTTAAGAATCAGTACTTATTATTTAAACCTTCTTAAGTCAAAAAAGGTAAGCGATAAGACTAAAAAATATATTCAAGAAAAAATAAATGCGGCTTTAGGTTTAATGAAGTCAATAACTCAAAGAGAAACCACCGTGCATAAGATTGTTGAGCATATCGTAAAAATTCAAAAAGATTTTTTTGAAAGCGGTGACAGAAGCCTGCTTAACCCTTTATCGCATAAAGAGATAGCTAAAATAGTCCAAAGAAACGAATCCACGGTAAGCCGGGTAATCAATAGTAAATATATCCAGACTCCTTATGGCACTTTTAAATTAGATTATTTTTTTAGTAAGGCTTTAGATACTACCGAAGGCAAAAAAGTATCTCAAGAGCATGTGAAACATAAAATATTAGACATCTTAACCGAAAAAGAAGGCCAAAGCTTAAAAGATAGCCAAATCGTGGAGCTCCTCAAAGAGCAAGGTTTAAAAATTGCCCGCCGAACCGTAGCTAAATACCGAAAAGAACTGCAAATTCCGGCTTACTACCAGCGCCGGGAAAATTGAAACTCCTTCGCTAGTATCTGGTATCTAGCATCTAACTTGTGACATGTGACTTGAAACTTGTAACTTGTACACGACAGGTAGAGATATTCGGATTTCAGATTTTAATGCGAAGTATTAGGCAATTAAGCGGCTTGGGGATTATCGGCAATTGATATGCTGCCAAGAGTAGTCTCTACCAGTTGACGTAATCTATCTACGGTCTCGATACTCTCGGAAGTAAATTTATCGGAGCCGTCTTTGGAAGTCCCTAGATTTAAAACGCCTAAAGTCTTGTTGTTTACTTTTATCGGGATTCCGATAGAGTGCTTTATCTGCGGATTTTTTAACTGGCTACGAATTCGCTCATCGGTAATTTTTTCGTTAATAAAGAAAGGTTTATTTTCTTGAGCAATTATTCCGGCAATGCCTTCGCCGACTTTAGAACGGGCTTGAGCCACAATTTCCTGTTTTAATCCCCGGGATATTTTTACGTAAAGTTCTTTTTGCGACTTATCAAAAAGCATAATCGAGCCACGTTCAGCACCGGTAAAATTGAAAGATACTTCCAACAAAGCATCTAATAACTTATCGATATAAAAATTATGGACAGAAGAAAAGATTCCGGTCATGCCGGGAACGATTCCTTCTAAAACGATATTTTGATAGCTCAACTCGCAAATATAATTACCGATATCATAAAGAAGCTCAATAACCGATTTTATTCCGTAAAAAGAAAACACTCTAATCTGCCTTAAGGCGTCTAAAAATTCATTAATATCTAAGCTAAACCTAGCGGCAATTTCACGGTAAGCATTTTCTTCTTTGCGTTTGCCTAAAATTACCGGGCCGACAACTAAAGTCGCTAAAGTTTCTTGCTTCATTTGCAAGGGAATAAAGAAGCTATATACTCCGGCTGGACAATTATGCTCTTCTTTCCAATCTCTTTCCAGGCGCCCCAAAAAGCCGATATGGCAATTACAGATTTTTTCAGCGGTTTTAGATTTTTTTATCAGCTCATCACAGAGAGAAACTTTCTGGCTGGGTTTAGTAATCAAAGTACCTTGACTATCAAGAGTACGTAGATTGACCCTTAAGACCTCTGAAAAGTGGTCTTGGATAGCTTGCCACTTATCGATATCGACAATTTCTTTAAATTTAGAAGACATGTAAATAAATAATTATAAAGACTAATCTTCTTCGTCGAGTAACCCGTATTCCCGCATTTTATTATAAAGCGTAGTCCGATTTATTCCTAACGTTTCGGCTACCTTTTTCCGGTTGCCCTGGCTTTCTTTTAAAGCTTCTTCGATAATTTTTTTCTCGGAGCTCTTTAAAGCTTCTTTCAGCGATAAAGATTGATTTTCTTTACAAGTAACATTGACCGTTTTTATATTCTGCAAAAATTCCGGTAGATGTTCTTTCTCGATTACGCTTCCTTTAGATATTATCACTGCCCGTTCGATGGCATTTTCTAATTCCCGGACATTACCCGGCCAATCGTAAGATAGAAAAATTTCCTTAACTTCTTCGGAAAGTTTTTCAACTTTTTTATTTTTTATTTTTTGGGAACACTTTTCAAGAAAATGCTCGGCTAAAATTATTATATCATCCTTTCTTTCTCTTAAGCAAGGTATATATATCGGAATAACGTTTAAACGGTAATATAAATCTTCTCTAAAAGTTCCTTCGTTGATTAATTTCTTTAAATCCTGATTAGTAGCTGCAATTACCCTTACATCAACACGTTGGGTTTGGGAATCACCAACCCGTTCAAACTCGCCTTCCTGCAAAACTCGCAATAACTTAACTTGCAGTTTAGGACTAAAAGTATCGATCTCATCTAAAAAAATCGTTCCTTTATCGGCAGTCTCAAAGCGGCCCTGGCGGTCTTTAATCGCGCTGGTAAAAGCGTCCTTGATATGGCCGAATAATTCGCTCTCAAGAAGAGTTTCAGGAAGAGCTCCACAGCTTACTTCCACAAAAGGCTTATCTTTTCGCACCGGATCGCTCTTCCAAATAGCTTGAGCTATTAATCTTTTTCCGGTTCCGCTTTCGCCTTGAATTAAAACTGTAGCGTTAGTAGGAGCAACAGTTTCAATAAGCCCATAGATACGCTGCATCTTATGATTAGCACCGATAATATTGAAAAAACTATCCCGGGAAGTAGCCGCAATCTGCTTTTTTAAGAGCTTATTTTCTTCTAAGATTTTTTTCTGCTCAAAAACCCGCTGAATAATAATTTTAATTTCGCTATCGATAATCGGTTTAGTAATATAATCAAAAGCCCCCTCGCGCATGGCCGAGACGGCGTTCTCAATAGAACCGTAAGCAGTAATTAGAATAACGGTAGTATCCGGCGAAATTTCTTTAGTCTTTTTTAATAAAGCTAAACCATCGACCTTCGGCATCTTTAAATCGGTGATGAGAATGTCGGGACATTCCTGTTCGATAATGCCATAAGCCTCTTCTCCATCGGCCGAAGTAGAAACCTTATAACCTTGAAATTTAAGGATTTCGAATAAAGACTTTCTGGTTAAAGGCTCATCATCAACTATTAAAATATGTCCCTTGTTACTCATGGCTCTAATTTAACTTGAACACTTTGTTCTTTAGTCGGCAAAGTTATCTTAAAAGTAGCTCCTTTGCCGGCTTCGCTTTCCACCGCAATCCGACCCTGATACCTTTCTATTATCTCTTTAGAGATGGCTAAACCTAGTCCTGAACCTTCGCCCATAGCCTTGGTAGTAAAGAAAGGATCAAATATTTTATCCACCACTTCATTTGACATTCCTTTTCCGCTATCGGTAAAAATAATTTCGATAAACTCACCTTCTAACTTAGTAATAATAGCAAGCTTTCCTCCTTCAATCATAGCTTCGATAGCGTTTTTTATAATATTATTAAAGACGACTTTTAAACCGTAATCGGCTATCTTAATAGCTTTGGGGCTTAAAAATTTATTAACTTCTATCTTGCAAGGCTTAAATTTATGTTCAAATTGAAATAAACACTCCTCAATAGCTTTGTTCATATCTATCTCTCTTCCTACCGAAGAAAGCCCCCAGGAAAAATCCAGTAAAGACCTTACAAATTGGGTAATCCGGCTTAAGCCTTTTTTAGCCTCCAGTAAATACTCTCGGGATACACCGTTTTCTTCCATGGAATCTAAAGTCAAATTAATGTAGCGAATTACGCCGTCTAAAGGATTATTTAACTCATGAACTACACCGCCAACAAACTTACCCAAAGAAGAAAGCTTTTTATGCTGGTCTTGAGATTTACGTAATTTGCCTAATTCTTTGGAAAGCTCATCGTTGAGTTTTTTCTGGTCTTCCAAATAGATTAAAAAACTGTGTAAAGTAATTCCTAAATACTTACAAATGGTAGATACGGTATGTAAATCCCGGCTGTCAAAAGAAGCGCCGTTGGCTTTATCATTAACATTAACTACGCCGATTAATTCATCGGTAAATTCCAAAGGAACCGAAATGAAAGATTTATCGCGGTATTCTTTCAATTTGGGACGGAATTTCAAGGAAGGCTCCTGATCAATATCTTCGACTAATAAGGCTTTCTTCTCTAAAGCTACCTTGCCGACTATTCTTTCGCCGATTTTAGCCCGGATACCCTCTAAGTTTTCGCGGTCTACGCCTTTAACCACCTCTAAAACTAACTCTTTCTTGTTACTTTCGATAAGGAAGATAGAGCCGGAACGGGCTGAAACCGCCTGCATGCAGCGTTCTAAGCTAAGGGTTAAAAAATCTTTTAACTGGTGCCTGAAGGGTAAAATATCCATAGGTTCGCTATAGCTTATCGGAATTTGCTCAAGTGTACCACTCTTCATAGCCTGAATCAAGATTTTTTTAGCAAGCCTTAGTTATCTTAAAAAGCTTCTTTAAGGTAAGGGGTAATACTTGAGATAAACGACTTAACTTTATCTTCTAGGTCCTGCGATTCTCCCCTCATCGAGACCCTTATCAAAGCACCCTGTAACTTACGATTAGCTAAAATATCTAACACAAAGTACAATTGTTGTTTTAGAAAACTATCTACAAACCTGTCCCCGACTAAAAACCAATACCAAGCTTTAATTGTGCCTTCGGGATAAATCATAGTGAGTTTGTTAGTTTTTAAGCTGCTATTTTCCTTTAAGGGAATATCTTCTTTTCCTTTGGCGGTAATTTCTACGCCGCCGCCGACATAACAAATCTCCGGCGGATGAAAACTCTGGCGGTTATTGCCGGAATAAACGATGGTTAATTCCAGCGAGTCTTGGCCGTCTTGATAGCGCCGGCTAAGAACATTTTTCGTCTCTAAAATCTCATAGACATAATCGGGAAGCTCGATATCTTCCGCTTGCCATACGCCTAATTTAGTTGGAATTTTACTTAAATCGATATCGAAGACAGTTTTAATGTTAGTAGTTTCTATTTTAAAAGCTAAAAGACAGCTTAAAACTAAGATTACGATTACTACTATATGTTTTCTACGGCTAATTTGCATTTTAAAATCTTACTGGCTAATATTAAACCTAAAAACCCTAAAACAAAAACTAGATAACCTGATATATCGTGGACTAAACCTGTTATAGCTTCTTGCCCATAAACAAATCCCACCAAAAGTAAAAAAGTTAATCTTAAAAGATTAGAAATGATAGCGATTGGTATTGCCGATAAAAATAAAGAAACTTTTTGTATCGAAGAGGCTTTAGTAAATTGCGTAAATAAAGCTCCTAAAGCTAAAAAGGTAATCAAAGACCGCAAACCACTGCAAGGATCTCCCACTAAAAGAGTACCGCCGGGATAAAAAATCGTAGAACCCGATAAAATAGCTTTTATGCCGATAAGATTGCCTAAATTAGTGGCCAATTGCGCTGCTAAAATCTTTAACTTAAAAGATATCCCGATAATCATAAATTCCGGTAAAGGCAGCATAAAAAAAAGAAAAGCTAAAGGAAAAAGTAACTCTTTGGTAAATTTTTTTCCCTTAAGATAAAGCAGGACTCCTAAAATTACTAGCGGTAAACTTAGATAAGCCGTAAAGTTAGATTTCAAAAATAAGCTGGCTAAGTATAAAACTATCCCTGTTAAAAGAATGATTAAACCGCTAAAAATGCCAAGAGCTTCAATTTCTTTTAAACGGTTTTGTTTTCTAAATACTAAATAAGCTATTACGAAGGGGACTAGGTAGCCGTGGGAATAATAAGATTCACGAGCGCCGAAACGGCCTAAAAGATGGCTGTATATCGGCAAAAAGAGCAGAAAAGTAAAAAGACAAATGAGTATTGCCTCGGGATAAAAAACTTTTTTCACTCTTGTATAGTTTCCTCTGTGGCTTGCTCATCCAAAGCTATTATCTGCTCTTTAGCTAACTTAACTAAAGTAGTATTAGAAGAATACTTAGTGATTATTTCTTTATAAATTTCTTTAGCTGCGGAAATATTTCCCAACTCTTTAGTATAAACTAAAGCCATAGAGAGAAGATAACCCGGATCTTTAGGGTTGTTATTAGATAACGTCCTTAATAAATTTAAAGCTTTGTCCCAATTTTTGCTTTCAGCATAACATAAAAATAACAATCTTGCTACGATACTCTTGTTAGAATCATCGCCAGATGAGAAAAATTTCTTCTCATAACCGCTGATTGCGGTATCTAAAGCTAACTTAGCGTTTTCACTATCGTTGATTTGCCGATAATAGCGATAAACTAAATAAGGGGTGCTAAAAGTTACCGGATTATCGGGATAAATCTTTTTTATATCCTCATAGCCTTTAATAACTTCTTGGCTTAGACCCTCTTCTTTTAGGCAACTAATAAATCCTAATCTACTTCTTACTACTAAGCTTTCTTCCTTAGGATAATCTTTCATCAAAGAGCTAAAAACTTCTTTGGCTTTGCTTATTTGGCCGTTTTCTAAATAAAGATTACCTAAACGTAAACGCAGCTCTTTAGTAAAGTCGCCTTTAGGGTATTTCTTTAAGCAATCCTCATAAATACTTATGGCTCCGGCTAAATCCTCTAATTGTTTAGCCCGAGTTTCAGCTTTAGCGATTAAACTTCTTATAGCTTGAGGAGTATTAGGATACTTAATGATAATCTCATCCCAAACTTTCATGGCTTCCGACCACTCTTGGCCTTGTAAGTGAGCTTGAGCTAAGTAATTCTGCACCACTGATGCTACGCTGGTGTCGGCATAATCGCCGATTAAGGTCTTATAGTGCCTAATCGCCTGGCGATGGGCCTTTTCCTGGCCGACAACATCATTAATAGTTTTATAGTATTGAGTGATATAAAGCGGAGTAGACAATCCTAAAGCTGATAAGGGGTAAAGTTCGCTGACTTTTTCGTCTTCAATTAAGGCTTTTTGAGAATCGCCTTTTAGTTCAAAAACTTTGCCAATAGCAAATTGAG
>JAGOLA010000020.1 GCA_017994375.1 Candidatus Omnitrophota bacterium
GCTATAGAGTTAGCCCATAGATTATCAGAAAAAATAAAGGGCCGGTTTAGTAAGCACCATGCTTTTGGCACTGCCGTGGTGTATTTTGGCGAGCATAAAATTGATATTGCTACTGCCCGTACCGAAAGCTACTCTTGTAATGGCGCCTTGCCGAAAGTTACTCCAGCTTCTTTAAAAGAAGACTTAATTCGGCGTGATTTTACTATCAATGCCATGGCGATAAGCTTAAATAAAGACAGCTACGGATATTTAATCGACCTTTACGGAGGCCTTGAGGATTTGAAAAATAAATCTCTAAAAATAATGCACGATAAGAGTTTTTTAGATGATCCTACCCGGATTTTACGGGCTATAAGGTTTGAACAGAGATTTGGTTTTAATATTGAGCAGGATACCTATAGACTGATGAAGGAAGCCATCAATACTAAAGCTTTACAATTAGTGAATCCCCACCGCCTAAGAGATGAAATAATTCTTATCCTCCAGGAGCAAAAACCTTACTTATGCCTGGTGAGGATAAATTCTTTAGAAGGATTTAATTTTATCGATAAAAATATTAGGTTAGACAAGAATTCTTTCCGGCTTTTTTTAGACATCGGAAAAGCTATAGGACATTATAAAAAGAAATACAAAAACCACCGTAAACTAAAAGCCTGGGTTATTTATCTTGCTGCCATATTGTTAAAGCTTCCTTCGGAGAAAATAAAAAGAATTCTTAATAATTTTGCTTTTAAAAGAGGAGAGAGGATAATTATCACTTCCATTAAGTCTGGGCTTTATCCGCTTAAGAAATTAAATAAAAAGCTGAAGATGTCGGTTATCTACAAGACACTTAATCCTTATAGTTTCGAAAGTATCTTATTCTTTTATGCTTATTATCATAGACAAAAGCAATTGAGAAAAAATTTAGATTGTTTTTTAGATCAATTGATTCATATCCGTCTTAAGCTTAAAGGCCGTGACCTTAAGAAAATGAATTTTAAGCCCCTAAATTCTTACGGTAAAGTTCTTACTAAATTATTTTATTATAAGATCGATGAAGGCTTTAAATCCAAGAGAGACGAAATTAGGACTCTAAAGCGCCTCTTTAGAAAAGCAATTTCTTCTAGCGATAAAAGTAATTGATAAGCAATAGGTTTTTAGTTATAATCTTTTAAAAATACTAGAGGTTTGAAATGTCACTACGGATGGAAAAAGTTAATTGTGAATTGCGAAAGCATCTTATGACGATTTTACAGAAAGAGATAGATGATCCTACCATGGAATTTCTTTCCATAACTAGGGTACATACCACTAAAGATTTGCAGGAAAGTAAAGTTTACTTTAGCCTTTTAGATAACAGTAAGCGGGATAAAGCTAAACAAATGCTGGATAATATGAAAGGGTTTATCCGGCATGAATTAGGCAAGAGAATACGCCTGAAGGTTTTGCCCCAATTGAATTTTATTTTCGACGATTCTATAGAGTATAGTGTAGAAATACATAAAAAAATAGAGGAAATAAAAAAACTGGATGAAGATGCTAAAAAATAAGTCTTTAAATAAGATTGTCGATAGAATTAATAGGAGCAAAAGTTTTGTTATTACCGCTCATACTAACTTAGAAGGCGATGCTTTAGGTTCGGAATTAGCAGTGTATATTTTGCTTAAGCAGTTAAAAAAAGAGGTTATGATATACAACCATGATCATACCCCTTCGATTTACCGCTTTTTTCCTTATTCCCAAGTCGTAAAAAACTCTTTTAATAAAAAACATCTTGAGGTAGCCATAGTCTTGGACTGTTCGGATTTTTCCCGTACTGGTAGCGTTAAAGATAATTTATTAAATAAAGTCGACTGCCTTATCAACATTGATCATCATATTAGCAATACCTATTTTGGCGATATTAACTGGGTTAAGCCTCAAATCAGCTCTACCGCCCAGATGGTTTATGAGCTTTGCCAACGGTTTAAAATTATGAATAAGGATATCGCTCTTTGTCTATATACCGGGATTTTTACCGACAGCGGCAGCTTTACTTATGCTAATACCGATAGCCAAACTCATAAAGTCATATCTGATCTTATGAAATATAATTTGAAGCCAGATAAAATATATGAGAACCTGCATAGTTTATGTAACGCTTATGATCTAAAATTAATAAGCCAAATTATAGCATCTTTAAGATTTACGGCTAAAAACAAGGTATGTTGGGCGAGAGTAGACAATTGGGAAGATAAGGGATATGATCTTACCGAAGTTATTTTTTCGACAATGCGCCTTTTAAAAGGCGTGGAAGTTTTTCTTCTTTTTAAGAAGATAGGCAAAAATAGAACGCGAGTTAATTTTCGTTCCCGTTCTTATTTTTCGGTAGATAGAGCGGCTAAGTTTTTTGGCGGCGGCGGCCATAAAAGGGCTAGCGGAGCTACTTTAGAAGATAATATCAAGAATACCGAAAGAAAGGTAATTTCCTTCATCAAAAAATATATAACAGCTTGATATCTACCCAGAGATTTTAAAAATAAGACCGATAAGCAGAATGGATAAAGAAGGTATAATTTTGGTAAAAAAGCCTAAAGGGATAACTTCTCATGATGTAGTCGATAGCGTACGTAAAAGGTTTCAAATTAAAAAAGTCGGCCACGCCGGTACTTTGGATCCTTTAGCAGAAGGGCTATTGATTATATTGGTTGGACGTTATACTAAGTTTTTCCCCAGATTTGTAAACTTTGATAAGGAATATTTTGGAGTCTTAAAGTTAGGCGAAGCGACAACCACCGGAGATTCGCAAGGTAAAATAATAAAACAATCGCATTACGATAATATTGATGGCGAAAAGATAAAGGAGGCTTTTTCTTTTTTTAAAGGAGAAATAGAGCAAATACCGCCCATGGTAAGTGCCTTAAGAATTAAAGGAGAGCGGCTATATAATTTAGCCCGTCGAGGTATAGTCATCGACAGAAAGCCTCGGTATATAAAAATATACGATTTAGAAATTTCTAATATAAAACTGCCTTTAGTGGAATTTTTTGTCCGCTGTTCTAAGGGAACCTATATCCGTAAGCTAGCCGAAGATATCGGCGAACGCCTAGGATGCGGAGCGCATATGGTTAAGATTTTACGCTTAAGCGTAGGTCCTTTTAGGTTAGATGATGCCGTAGAAATAGATAAGATTGATGAAAGTAATTTACAAAAAATTGCCTTCTAAAAGAAAAAGCTGTATAGCCAGCGTTGGCGTTTTCGATGGTGTGCATTTAGGGCATCAATTCATCTTAAAAAAAGTCATCTCGGAAGCAAAGAGACAAAATATCCCTTCTTTGGTAATTACTTTCGACGTGCCTCCCAAAAAATTTTTAAATAAGAAGCCGTCTGCTTCGGAAAAATCAAAAGATATTTTTAAAGGTTATATCACCGACTTTAAACAAAAAGCAGATATATTACGGTTTATGGGGTTTGATTATGTTTGGTTTCTTAAAACCGGGAAACCTCTTTTAAGTTTATCAGCCGAGAATTTTATAGCTTATGTTTTACGGTATTTCGACCTTAAAAAACTTATTGTCGGTGAAGATTTTCGTTTTGGATATCAAAGAAGAGCTAATTTAGAAACTTTAAGAGGCCTTTGTGTTAAATACGGGTGTAAGCTATCGGTATTAAAGAAAATAAAAAAGAATACCCAGGTAATAAGTAGTTCCAGAATACGAAAATTAATTCAGAGCGGAAGATTAGAAGAAGCAGCAAAATTCTTAGGAAGATATTTTTCTTTAGAAGGCAGAGTCATTAAAGGCAAAGGTATAGGAACTAAACTCGGGTTTCCCACTGCCAATTTATTCGTTTGTGACCACATCATACCTTCCGACGGAGTATACTCGGCTTACGTGATGATCGGTAGAAGAATTTATTTAGGCGCGGTTAATATCGGAGCAAGGCCTACTCTAAGCGATACCAAAAAAAGCCTTATCGAAGTGCATGTAATAAATTTTAAAGAAAATATTTTAGGCAAAAAAATAGAAATTATTTTTTTAGATACGATAAGAAAAGAGCGAAAATTTTCTTCCTTAACTGAATTAGAAGCAGCTATTAAAAAAGATATAGATTTTATAACCTCAAAATATGGTATTCCTTCCCTAAATTGACTACAACTTCTTGTGTTCTAGCATTTTATTTCATTAAAATCCTTGACAATTTTAAGGGATAATTCTATATTGATAATGTGGAATAAAGTGGAGTAAAGTGGAATGTGGTACGGCGAATACCTACATACTTTAGACGAAAAAGATAGATTCATTCTTCCTGCTAAGTTCAGGGAAAAGATAAAAGGTTTTAAAAATAAGAAATTTTATATTACTCGCGGCTTGGAAAGTTGCCTTTTTTTAGTTTCCGAAGAGGTTTGGAAAAATTTAAAAGATAAATTGGAAGCTCTGCCGTTTACTAAACAACAGTCGCGATTTTTTAACCGTTTATTTTTTAGCGGAGCTTCAGAAATAGAAATCGATAGCCAAGGCCGGGTAAATGTTCCGGTATATCTTAAAGAGTTTGCCAAGATCAAAAGAGAAATCGTAATAATCGGTGTTTCGGAGAGAATCGAAATTTGGGACAAAGATTGCTGGTATAACTTCTATCAAAATAATAAAGGTAAATTCGAAGAGATGGGTGAAACCCTTTTCTAAGGCAAATACAAAAATATGAAGGAAAGCAGCCGTATCAAAAAAAATAAAGTAAACTATACCAGTAGAAAAAGCAAGTTCTGTTTAAAAATGACAACTTTAAGCTTAAGTGGATTTCGTATCTGTCAAAACGATAGAAAATCGGCGCTAAATTCTATATTGTTAGAAAGAAGTCTCGATACCAGCAATAAATAAATGGTTATTTCAAATCTGTTGGAAGAAATGGTTGATATATATCATTATCCGGTTTTATACAGAGAAGTTTTAGAGTTACTGCTCCCGGCAAAAAATAAACGGACCTTGGTCGATTGTACTGTCGGGCTGGGTTCTCATAGCTTCGAACTACTTAAGGCCACCGAAGCTAATGTCTTTTTGATAGGAATAGATAAAGACCAGGATTCTTTGGATATCGCTAACCAGAAGCTTAAGGATTTCAACAGCCGCTTTACTTTAGTCAAAGATAACTTTTTAAATTTAGATAGTATTTTAGGTAATTTAAATATCAAAGAGGTAAATGTCTTTCTTTTTGATTTAGGAATTTCTAGCTATCAGCTAAACGATTCACAGCGCGGCTTCAGTTTTTTAAAAGAAGGACCTTTGGATATGAGGATGGATAAAAATTCTTTTCTTTCGGCGTATGACTTCATAAATAATTTGAGCGAAATAGAGCTAGAGAGTATTTTTCGAAAATTTGGCGAAGAGCGTTATTCGCGTAAAATAGCCCATTATTTAGTGGAAGCAAGAAAAGATGAACCCATTATGACTACGGCCCAACTTTCGCAGATAATCATGCAAGCCGTGCCTTTTGCCAGCCAGTATCAAAAGATTCATCCGGCAACCAGAGTATTTCAATCTTTACGTATCGCCGTTAATAGAGAGCTAGAGTCTTTAAAGACAGGCTTGATAAAAGCTATCTCATTTTTGGCTCGTGGCGGCAGAGTAGGCGTAATTTCTTTTCATTCTTTAGAAGACAGGATAGTTAAGCATACTTTCCGGGAATATGCTTCCAGAGGCGAGCTAAAGATAATTACCAAAACACCGCTTGTAGCTACCGATTTAGAAAGAAAAGAAAATCCGCGTTCCCGTTCGGCAAAACTGCGGGTAGCGGAGAGGATTTAAAATGAGAAAGGGTTTAGCTTTAATTCTACCGATTTTTATATTTTTCCCGCTCCTTTTATATCTTCATCAAAAAATACAGATACATATCGAAGCTTATCAGTTGAGCAATAATTATCGGCACTATAACGAACTTGTAGATAAAAGAGACAACCTGAAATATTGCTTTTCAAAAGAAGTTTCTTTAGCTAAAATCAATCAGTGGGCAGATGCTAGCGATTTTTCTCCTGTAAGCAGCAGGCAAGTAGTCGTTCTTAATACTAAAGAAGATAAGCAAATCGCTAAAGCCGCAAAGACTTCATTGTTAGGCCGAATCTTGAAAGCTTCGGTACCTGCCTCGGTAGCTTTAGCGGATGATGAAGAATAAGTCTTTTATCTTTACGCCCATCGGGATAAGTTTATAAACTTTGTCCTGCCGCTTATAAAATTTAGGTTATTTATATTTTATTAGCAGCGATGAAATCATAACGCTGCTTTAGGCAATTAAACCGAGTTGTTTTAATAGAGGTGGACAAAAATTGCAATCGCAGAATAAAAGGCGTATATTTTATATTTGTTCTGCTATTTTTAGTTATCTCTGCCAAAATCTTTTACCTTCAGGTATTTAAAAGTAATTTCTTTAAAAATCTTGCCCGCAACCAACATTATCGGCTTTTATCTCTTAAAGGCAAAAGAGGAGAAATTTTTGATTCGCGAGGCCGTATTTTAGCCACGAGTGTCGGTCGGTATTCGGTATTTACCGACCCTTTGCTTATTAAGAATCCAGAGTCAACTGCCAGTTTACTTTCCACAAAACTTAATTTATCAAAGGAATTTTTATTATCAAAACTCAAACAAAAGAACCGTTTTGGTTGGCTAAAAAGAAAAATTTCTTTAGAAGATAGAGATAAGCTGCGAGTTTTAAAAATAAAAGGCATAGGATTCATTCGGGAAGAGGAAAGATTTTATCCTCAAGAAAGCTTATCATCTTCATTAATTGGGATAGTAGACATAGATAATAATGGCCTGGAAGGCTTAGAGCTGTTTTATAATGATTATTTAAACGGTAAAGACGGCTGGGTTCAGGTTCTGCAGGATTCGTCTTCTCAAGAGATAATCCTTTCTCCTCATATAGTCATTCCCAAAAGCGGAGCTAATTTAATCTTAACCATAGACGCTCAGATACAATATTGGGCCGAAAAATATTTAGTCGAAAAAGTAAAGGAATTTAATGCCGAAGGAGGAAGTGTTGTAGTTATGAATGCCTCTACGGGAGGAATATACGCTTTGGCTAATTATCCGGATTTTAATCCCAATGAGTTTAAGCCAAGCGATTTAAGTAACCTTAAGAACAAAGCGCTTTGTGACATATTTGAGCCGGGCTCGGTATTTAAAATAGTAGCCTTAATCGCTGCCGTTAACGAAGGCAAATATAAGGATTCCGACATTATTTTTTGTGAAAAAGGCAGTTTTAAAGTTCCTGGTACTACTTTACACGATTGGCGGCCTTACGGTAATTTAACTTTTAGGGAAGTGTTTATGAAATCGAGTAATATCGGGGTAGCCAAGATAGTAGCGTCTTTAGGGTCGAAGATTTACTATAAGTATTTAGATTTATACCAATTCGGCCAGGTTACCGGAATAGATTTTCCCGGTGAAACCGCCGGAATGATTAAACCATTAAATAATTGGTCTAAAACCTCCCAGTATATTATTCCGATAGGCCAAGAAATAGGCGTTAATCTTATTCAATTAGCTTTGGTTTTTGCTAACGTAGTTAATGATGGTTTTTTAGTTCAGCCGCATTTAGTTCAAAGCGTTTGTTTTGATAATTTCTGTAAAGACATTCCTTTTGTAAAAAAACGTGTTTTATCCGTCGAATCAGCATCTAGGGTGAAGGATATTTTAATCGATGTCGTTAACAGCGGGACTGGCGCCCAGGCTAAAATAGAAGGGAGGAAAATTGGGGGTAAAACCGGTACCGCTCAAAAGTATGACCCTCAGATAAAGAGGTATTCGCCTACGGATTATCGGGCTACTTTTGTCGGTTTTATAGCCGATTTGGAACCAGCGGTAGTAATAGGGGTTACTATCGATAAGCCTAAAAAATCTCATTTTGGCGGAGTAGTTGCCGCGCCGGTTTTTAAGAATATCGCCGAAAAAGTAATCAAATATTTAGATTAAATAAGAGGATAAGATGAAACTGAAACAGCTTCTTCCCAAAGTAAAATTTAGCGGTAAAGCCATAAATACCACAATTAGGGGGATAAGCGATGATTCGCGGTATGTATCTAGCGGAGACCTTTTCTTTATAATGGAGAGAAAAAACTTCGATATTTATTCCGCACTTAAAGATATTGAGCCAAAAATAGCAGCTTTTGTTGCTGAAACAACTCAGCAAAGAAGATTAAAAGGTCTATTGAAAAATAAACCGATCATTTTCGTTACCGGCGTAAAAGAACATTTTAAAAGGGCGGTGGATATATTTTATGGGTTTAAGAAAAATAATTTTAAGTTTATCGGGATAACCGGAACTAATGGAAAGACCACTACTGCTTATCTTATTTATCATATTCTCAATAAGATGCAAAAGAAGGCAGCGTTGATAGGTACTATAAAATACCATCTTGGATCGTTTACCTGCCAAGCGAGTAATACCACTCCGGGCTTTTTGGTTTTAAGAAAACTTTTCCAAAAGGCTAAGCAGAAAAAAATTAATTTTATAATAATGGAAGTATCTTCTCATGCTATTGAACAGAATAGAATTTCAGGGATTAATTTTTCTAGATGTATATTTACTAATCTTAGTCAGGAACACTTAGATTATCACAAGACGATGGGTAAGTATTTTGCCGCTAAAAAGAAGTTATTTTTAAATAATAAGACCTCCTTGGCTATTATTAATACCGACGATACTTACGGAAAGAAATTGTTTTCCGGATTATCCCGCCGTTTATCTTTCGGTATTAAAGCCAAAGCTCAATTTAAAGCCGATAATGTTATCTTAGATAGCAAAGGTACGAAATTTACTCTTCGTATTTTTACTAAAACCTACTCAGTGAAGACATCTTTGTTAGGTATGCCCAATGTTCTTAATATTTTGGCCGCTGCCGCTACCTTATATTCCTTGGGATTTAGCCTTAAGAAAATAATAGAGGCAGTAGCTTCTTTTAAACCAGTTAAAGGCCGTCTAGAAAAAGCTGCCAAAGATATTTTTGTAGATTATGCCCATACGCCCGATGCCTTAGAAAAAGTATTTTTAACTTTACGAGATATCGGGTATGAGCGGATTATCTGCGTTTTTGGTTGTGGTGGAGACCGTGACCGCAGCAAACGCAGCCTTATGGGCAAAATATCCTCAAAGTATGCTTACTTTACTTTCATTACTTCCGATAACCCTCGTAGCGAAGATCCGGTTTTGATAAGCTCTCAAATAGAAAGCGGCTTTTTTAATAGTAATTACGCCGTAGTTTTAGATAGAAAAAAAGCTATTTTTCAGGCTATTAAGCTGTTTTACCAAGAAAAATCAATAGACCCTAATAGAAATGTTTGTTTGCTGGTAGCCGGCAAGGGACATGAAGACTATCAAATTATCGGTAATAAAAAAATATTTTTTAACGACAGCAATAGTATTAAAGAAATAGTTAGAAATTATAAATTTAGCAATAAATGATTATAAACGACTTTAAATTATTGGTAAAATTATTAAAGCCTCTGAAGGTATATAACCTTTATCATTTTAAACCTATAGAAGGTTTTAATATTGACTCCCGCCAATTAAAAGTTAAAGAAGGTTTTATCGCTATTTTAGGAAAATACCATGATGGCCATGAATTTATTCTTAAAGCTGTCGCTGGCGGAGCTAGGGCCATTATTGCTCAAAAATATATTCCCACTAAGCCTAAAGTCCCTTATTTTGTAGTAAATGATACTCAAGAATCTTTAGGCAGGATAGCCGAATATATCAGAATAAAAAAGAAACCTTTAGTTTATGGCATTACCGGCTCTTTAGGGAAAACTACTACTAAGGAAATGCTAAGTTTCCTTTTAGAACCGCACTTAAAAGTCTTAAAGAATAAGCGTACCGAAAATAATTTTTTAGGGGTAGGTAAAACTATTCTTTCTCTTAGGGATGAGAAGGTAATGATTTTAGAATTGGGAACAAACGCTAAGGGGGAAATAGAAACTTTAGCCCATATCAGCAAGCCCGATATCGGAGTAATTACTTTTATAAAACCGGTGCATTTAGAAGGGCTTAAAAGCATGCGCGGAATATATGAAGAGAAAATTTCTCTTTTTAAAGCTAAATCTGGTATGAAGGCCGTTTTAAATAGAGATGATCCTTATCTTCGCAAAGTCCATCTTAAGCAGAAGACTTATTGGTTTGGTCAATCCGAAGATAATAACGTTTTTGCTAAGCTAATAGTAAGAAACGAAACCGACTCTATTTTTCTTGTCCAGAATAAATACCGTCTGATGCTACCTTCTAACAGAGAATTTTTTATCACCAATGCTTTAGCAGCTATCTTAAGCGCTCATCTTTTAGGGATTTCTTTAAAACGATTAGTAGAAAGAATGAATGAATTTAAAGATTTTCCTTCTATGAGGATGGAATTACAACGCCTAAAAGGATTTTTGGTATTAAATGATGCCTATAATGCTAATCCTTATTCTTTTAGCAAAGTTTTGGAAACTGTAGGCAATTATGATTCTAAGAAAATTGCCGTTGTAGGCGATATGTTAGAGTTAGGGAAAAAAAGCCGGTATTATCACGAGCAAATTGCTTATAAGTTAGCGAAAGGAGGTTTTGATTATTGTTTTACTATTGGCGAGCAAACTTTTTACTTAAATAAAAAACTGCGTCAATTAGGGCATAAAAGGGCTTTTCATTTTGATAAGACTAAAGCTATAGCTGATTTTATAAATAAAAAATTTAAAGATAAAGTCGAGCTTAAGAAAAGGTATTTGATTTTTTTAAAAGCTTCACGTAAGATGAAATTAGAAGAAATTTTAGGCTATTTAAAATAAAGGAGTAAAGGTTAGCTATGATTTACCACTTATTTTATCCTTTGGCAGAGATATTTTCCGTTTTTAATGTTACCAGATATATTACTTTCAGAAGCGGCTGTGCTTTTGTTACTTCCTTTATAATCGTATTTCTGTTGTGGAAGTTAACCTTAAAATATTTAAAGCGCCTGAAGATAATAGAAAAGATAGATATGTATGGGCATGTGCATTTGGAATCTTTGTACGGCGGAAAAAAAGGTACTCCGACCATGGGAGGAGTTTTAATTATTTTTTCGATATTAATTTCGGTCATTATTTGGATGCGTTGGGACAATTATTTTCTTTGGTTGAGCTTAATAGTAATGTTATCCTTAGGCCTTTTGGGTCTGTATGATGACCTCTTAAAAATAAAGAAAAACCGCGGCCTTTCGAGAAGCAGAAAGCTATTTTGGCAATGCTTAATAGGTTTTTGCTTGGGGATATTAATCGTGGTGAATAAAAATCTTTATACTTACTGGAACCTGCCGTTTTTAAAAAAGGTAGTTATAGATTTAGGTTATTTCTATGTCTTCTGGTCGGCGCTTATGATTGCAGCTACCTCTAATGCCGTTAATTTTACCGATGGTCTTGATGGTTTAGCCATAGGGGCGATTATTCTTAATTCCTTTATCTTTGGTGTTTTGAGTTATATTGTTGGGCATATAAAGTTTGCCGATTACTTGTTTATTCCTCACATCAAAGAAGCCGCAGAATTGTCAGTACTTTGTTTTGCCATGATGGGTGCTAGCTTAGCTTTTTTATGGTTTAATGCCTATCCGGCAGAGATATTCATGGGTAATACCGGTGCCCTAGCTTTAGGCGGAGTTATCGGAGCAGTAGCCTTATTAATAAAGCAGGAATTTCTGCTTTTTATCAGCGGCGGATTATTCGTTGCCGAGAGTCTAAGCGTTATTTTACAAATATTTTCAGTAAAAATAAGAAAAAAAAGGCTTTTTAAAGCAGCACCGTTGCACCACCATTTTCAGGTGTTAGGATGGGCAGAGTCTAAGGTAACTATCCGTTTCTGGATTATTTCTATTATTTGTGCCGTATTAACTTTGCTAACCCTTAAACTACGTTAATAAATAAATTCAAGTTTATGGATATTAATAATTTTGACAGATTTTGCGTTATCGGATACGGTAAAAGCGGACTTTCTCTTTGTAATTTGCTTTTAAAGCTCAAGAAAAAAGTTAAAGTCAGCGAAAGTAAGGAAAGAAGTCTTTTTAGCGCCGATACGATAGACAGTTTTATCAAAGAAGGGGTAGAGTTTGAATTCGCAGGGCACAGCGAAAAATTTCTAAAAGATTCGCAGTTGATAGTATTAAGTCCCGGAGTAGATACCGAGAATTCCGAAGCTATCAAACTAGCGCGTAATCTTAATATGCCTTGCGTGGGTGAAATAGAGTTGGCTTTTTGGCTGACTAAAGCCAGAATCGTAGCTATAACTGGAACCAACGGGAAAACCACGACAACTTATTTAACCCATAAGGTATTGGCAGAGAACAAAAAACGGGTTTTTTTAGGGGGTAATATCGGCGTTCCGTTTTCTTCTTTTGTTTTAGATACTAAGAAAGAAGATATCATCGTTTTAGAAATAAGCTCGTTTCAGTTGGAAAGCATTATCGAATTTAGGCCTTACGTGTCGGCTTTACTTAATATCGAACCAGATCACTTAGACCGCTATCCTGATTTTGCCAGTTATTTTAAAGCCAAGCTTAATATATTCAAGAATCAAAAGCCTACCGATTATGCCGTTATAAACAAGAATATCGATTTTCGTTCTTCCATAGAAAAAGAAATAAAAGCTAAGATAATTTATTTCTCAGACGAATTTTCTAATGATAACCTTTCTTGCGTCTATAGAATAGCTAAGGTGTTTGGCTTAGATAAAGTAGATTGCCTAAAAGTATTTTCCAGTTTTAGCGGTTTGCCTCACCGGATGCAGTTTGTCAGAAAAATTAACGGAATAACTTTCGTAAACGATTCCAAAGCCACTAATCCTTCTTCTACTAAGTGGGCAATAAGAAATGCCGATACTTCGATAATTCTTTTAGCCGGAGGTAAAGATAAAGGCTTAGATTACGCTTCGATAATTCCTTATCTTAAACGGGTAAAAAAAATAAATCTTTTCGGTCAGGCTGCCGGTAAAATAAAAGAAGCTTTGAATTCTAAAAAAGATATGGAAGTATTTGCTTCCATGAAAGACGCTATTTTAGCTTCTTTTAAATCTGCTGAGGCGGGTGATACCATCCTTTTATCTCCAATGTGCTCTAGCTATGATGCTTTCAAAAACTACGAAGAAAGAGGCGACGAATTCATCCGGATAGTAAATAGCATATCTGTTTGAGGCCATTAATATTATAAAGTTAATAAGATATGGATAATACCGAATCTCTAATGAAAGCCGAACAAAATCAACTACGGCGTTTAAGAAAATTTATTTTTGTAGCTATTCTATCTATTACTCTTTTCGGCTGCCTTATGATTTACGAGGCTTCGAGCATTTATGCTTTCAAAACTGCTTCGGATCCATCCTATTTTTTTAAAAGACAGGTATTTTTCGGATTGGTTTCTTTGGTCTTCTTTTTTTTAGCTCTGATGATAGACTTAGGGTTTCTACGGCAGCATAATAAAGAGTTTTTGCTATTAACAGTCATAGCTTTGATCGCAGTGGTATTTTTTGGCAGAAAAGTCGGTGGTGCCAGGAGGTGGCTGTATCTGGGCGGCATAAATATTCAGCCTTCGGAAATATTAAAAATAACATTTTTAATTTATTGTGCCGATTACTGCCAGAGAAAGAAGCATTTTATAAAAGATATTACCGTTGGCCTCATGCCTTTAGGATTCATTTTATTTTTTATAGCCCTATTGCTTCTTTTACAGCCGGATTTAGGCACAGCGGCATTTTGGTTTCTTTGGAGCCTTTTTTTTCTTTTTATCTTTAAAGCCCAAAAAAAGCATATTATTTCAGTTATTCTTTTAGGAGCAGTTCTTTGCTCTTTTTTAGTTTATAAATACCCTTATCGTTTACGCCGGATTACTGCTTATGCTAATCCTTATGCCGATCCCCAAGGTGCAGGATTTCAGTTGATTCAGTCACAGATTTCCTACGGAGCCGGTGGAATATGGGGAGTAGGTTTAGGAGAAAGCAAGCAAAAGCTATTTTTCCTTCCTGCTGCCCATACTGATTTTATCTTTTCTATCATTGCCGAAGAATTCGGCTTAATAGGAACTCTAGGATTACTTTTCGTCTTTTTCTTGATTTTTCATAAAATGTCTAAAATTGCTACAGCCTCTGAAGATGAGTTTAAAAAAGGAATTTTATGGGGGGTAATTCTGATTTTGTTCCTAGAAGTAATTATGAATATCGGAGTTAGTTGTGGTCTTCTTCCTACTAAAGGATTGCCTTTGCCTTTCATCAGTTATGGAGGAAGCAACCTTGTTGTCCATTATATTCTTTTAGGATTATTTTTTAATGCTTCCCGTATTAGCCGGACTAAACAGTATTAATTGTTTTAAAAATTATTTATTATGAGGATACTTTTAGCTTGTGAAAGAAGCGGCGGCCATATTTTTCCCGCTCTTTGTTTCGGGAAAAAAATACTGCGGAAATTTCAACAGCAAGGGCAAAAAGATATTAGGGTCATTTTTTTTATTACCTCGGAATATCTTAAGCAATACGTTAAAAAAGAAGGGTTTGAAGTTATTGGGACAAGCGTTAATTCCCGCAGTTTAATAGTAGAGCTATTTTGGCGCTTTTGGGAAGCCTTATATATTATTATTAAACAGCGGCCGAATAAAGTCATCGGTTTCGGCGGACGGGACAGTTTTTTCTTAATCCTTTTTAGCTCTCTATTTATATCCGATACCGTTATTTATGAACCTAATGCCGGGTTAGGAAAGGCAAACCGTTTGCTTTCCTTATTTGTTAAAAGAGTTTTACGCGGTTTAGAGCCGTTATCTAAAAGGAAAAAGGATCAAATTATAGGCGTCCCTTTGAGAGAAAATATAAAAAAGATAGAAAAGAAAGAAGCCCGTAAAATATTAAACTTTAACGAAGAAACAGTAGTTTTATGTTTAGGTGGTAGCCAAGGGTCAGTATTTATTAATAAGGTATTTTTAGATTATGCCGAACACTCAAGCAGTAATTTTCAAATAATACACCTTACCGGGTTAAAAGATTATACTAATATTTCAGAAAGGTACAAAAAAATAAGAAACAATAAATTTGTCCAAGATTTTTATTATCAAATAGGAATTCTTTATAGCGCTGCCGATATAGTGGTTTCTCGTTCCGGTGCGCTTACTTTAGGAGAGATTTCCTTTTACGGCTTACCTTCTATTTTAATACCTTATCCTAGTAGTGCCGGACATCAAGAAGATAATGCCAACCATTTTAAGAGAAAACAAGCAGCCTATGTGATAAGACAAAACAGTTTTTCTTTTTCAGAATTTAGCCATTGCTTAGATTCTTTAATGCAAGACCGTAATTTAAGAACTATCATGGGCAATAATGCCCAACAAATCAATTCAGGTGTTAGCTTTGAAGATTTTTGTAATAGGGCTAATTATTAATATTTGTTTCTTTGTTTTCGGCAATAGCTATAGTTACGCCGACACAAAAGATTTTCTACAGTTACGCTGCGACCATTTTGTAATTAATTATCATAAAGCAGTAGGCAATAATTATATTTTAAAGGTTAAGAATATTGCCGAAAAATATTACAGAATAATAACTCAAGACTTTAAAGTAGTAAGGGATGAGCTTTGGCTTTGGGATAATAGAGCCAAGATATTCGTAGCCAAGGATAAAGAAAGTTACTTAAAAGAATTCGGTTGTTTTTCTTGGTCTTCGGCTTGTGTTGACTATCAAGGTAAAATCATTTATACTTATGCGGATCAATCCCGATTTATTCCGATATTTATCCACGAATTAACACATATAATCTTTCGGGAATATGTAGATAAAAGCGGCTTTAAGCTTTGGCTGGACGAAGGGGTAGCGGTATATATGGAAGACCGTTACGGCGGCAAAGGATATAAGGAAAAGCTTAAGTTTTTGAGCCGGGCAATAAATAAAAATAATCATATTAAGTTATCGGAACTTTTTAATATAAATTCCAGTACCTTAGATAATAAGGACGATAATTATCTTAATCTTTTTTATCTTGAAGCCTTTTCGGTAGTTAATTTTATCGTCGAAAAATACGGATGGCATAGTTTTTCTAACTTGCTCTTTTATCTTAAGAAAAGTTATAATTTAGAGGAAGCTCTTAAGCGGGCACTATATAATTTAGAAAGCATCGAAAATTTAGAAGAACAATGGAAAAAGTTTTATCAAAAATAAAAAATATCTATCTTATAGGTATCGGCGGAATCGGGATGAGCGGTTTAGCTCTTCTTCTTCAGGATAAAGG
>JAGOLA010000021.1 GCA_017994375.1 Candidatus Omnitrophota bacterium
TAGAGGCTTTGAAAATAAGTAATATTGTAGTACTGAAAAACCATGGGGTAGTAGCAGTCGGTAATAACTTTTTTGAGGCTTTGAATCTGATTGAGGCTTTAGAAGAAGCGATAAGAACCATAGCAGTAGCCAGGTTGTTTAAAAAAGACCTTTTGGATGAGTTGGAAACCGAGCTTAAGAGCGTTTTGGCCAAGGAAGATAAAAACTATCCGATGTTTTCTTTTTCCCATATTCAAGCTATAGTGGATTTAGTAAACAAAGATGAGTTTATCGCCCAAAAAGGAAAAGAATTAGCTTTGACGCTGCAATTAGCAATTAAGCTTGAAGGTGCCCAGGAAGTTTATAAATTTAATTTTCACGACGGTAAAATCACTAATTTATCTTTGGATAGCGACGCTCCTTTTGTAATTTCGGCTTCACGAGAAGTTTGGGAACAGGTATTTTTAGGAAAGGTTGATCCCTTTATCGCTGTTACGCAAGGTAAGATGCAATTAAAAGGCCAAATCGGCCAACTTAGCAAATGGTACGTTCCTTTTAGCCGGTTATTCCAGTTATTCAAACAAGTAAAATTTACTGGATAACGATATAGGTGTACAAAAACCAATTTTTTATGTTTCCACATTACCCTCTATTTATTAACGGTGAATTTAAGAATTCTCGTTTAAAAGAAGATGTCATTAACCCTGCTAGCGGCGAGCCGATAGCTAGCGTTAGCTTGGCCGGCCAAGAAGAAATAGAACAAGCTTTAGAGGCTGCACGTTTGGCTTATGATCAAGGACCATGGAGCAAAATTTCCTTAACTCAAAGAAAGGAATTTATCTTAAAAATAGCCCAAGGTATTTTGGATGCCGCTGCGGAGTTAGCGAAATTAGAAACTTTAAATAATGGCAAGCCAATTAAAGAGTCTACCTTTATGGATATCCCTTCGGCAGCCGAAAGCTTTAAGTATTTTGCTAATAATCTGGAACGATTCTTAAAAGAAGAAATCAGGCTTATCGAGTCTCCGATAACAACCGCTAAAAGTTACCTTGTGCCCCAAAGCCAAGGGGTAGTAGTTTTGATAGTGCCTTGGAATTATCCTTTATTGATTGCTTCCTGGAAAATGGCCCAAGCCTTGGCAGCTGGGAACACCGTAATCTTAAAACCCTCTAGCCTTACTCCTTTGACGGCCTTGGAATTAAGTAAAATTATCGCCGCAGCCGGTTTCCCTAAAGGAGTAGTTAATATCTTAGCCGGCAGGGGAGAAGATATTGGCAAAACACTTTGTTCGGATGAAAGAGTGGATATGATTTCTTTTACCGGTTCCAATAGTGTAGGGAAAAAAATTATCGAATACACTTCCCAAAACGTAAAAAAACTGATTATGGAATTGGGAGGAAAGTCCGCTAGCTTAATTTTAGCCGACTGCGATATAGAAACAGCAGTCAACGGTTCTTTATGCTCGATATTTTTAAATCAGGGTCAGATGTGTACCGCTATGTCGCGTATTTTTGTAGAAGATAAAATTTACGATATATTTATCAAAGACTTTTTAGAAAAACTAAGACGTATTAAGTTGGGAGAGGGAATAAATTTCGAGACCCAAATGGGCCCTTTAATATCAAAAGAACAACTCCAGACAGTCATTAATTTTGTCGAACAGGCTAAAAGAGAAGGTGCCCAGCTATTATATGGTGGAAAAAAACCCGATCAGGCGGCTTTAAAGAAAGGGTTTTTCTTTGAGCCCACGGTATTTACCGATGTAGACTCTAAAATGCCGATTTTCCGCAAAGAAATTTTTGGACCGGTAGTTTGTATAGGAAAATTCTCTTCTCTAGATCAAGCTGTACAGTTAGCTAATGACTCTGATTTCGGATTAGCGGCTTGCATCTGGACCGGAAACAAAGATATAGCCCAAGAATTAGGAAGAAGAATCAATGCCGGAACTATTTGGATAAATACTTACGGCATGTTTTTTAATGAGGTTCCTTACGGTGGCTTCAAGCAGAGTGGTATCGGCAAAGAGTTAGGGAAAGAAGGTTTTTGGGAATATCTAAAGCTTAAAAATATTATTTTCGAAGAAACCAAAGATACCAAACCCTTAATAAACTACTGGTATGGATTCTAATCTCTTCTTTTGATTCCTTTTCTAATTTAATAAAGATGAATGATATAAAGAATTATACTTTTGAAGAATTGCAGGAGACTTTATCACAAAATAATCGGCCACGTTTTTTAGCCAGCCAAGTATTTAATTGGGTCTATAAAAAACGGATAACGGATTTTACTTTGATGAGCGATATCTCTAAAGAGAACCGCATTTTCTTAGCCGATAATTTTTATCTTTCCAGATTTCAACTTCTTAAGCGGGAAGTTTCTCGGGATAAGACGGAAAAATTTTTGTTTGAATTGAAAGATAAAAATTCTATTGAAACGGTATTAATTCCCGAGATGAGCCGCTATACTCTCTGTTTATCAACGCAAGTAGGCTGTAAATATAAATGTTCCTTTTGTATTAGCGGCGAAAGCGGCCTGAAAAGAAACTTAGAGCCAGAAGAGATAATAAATCAGTATTTAGAAGTTGCACTAATTATTGCTCCACGAGATATCACTAACCTTGTTTTTATGGGCATCGGAGAGCCTTTAGATAATTTCGATAATGTGGTTAAGGCCATAAAACTATTAATAAGTCCTAAGGGTTTAAACTTTAGCAAGAGAAGAATTAGCTTGTCTACCTGCGGTTTGGCTCCGGAAATAGAAAAATTAGCCGGGTTGAATTTAGGAATAAAGTTATCAGTTTCGTTGCATTCGGCAAACAATGAAATTAGAAGCCAGATAATGCCGGTTAATAAGAAATATTCCTTAGAAAGATTGATGGCTGCCGTGAAAAAATACTCTTTCCTACAACGATATCCGGTGACATTAGAATATATTATGATTAAAGGTATTAATATTTCTATTAAGGATGCTAAAGATTTGGTCAAATTGCTCAATGCTATTAAGTGTAAGTTGAACTTAATAGCTTATAATGGATCCAAGCAGACGAGAATACCTTCTGGCGAGGAAATCGCGACTTTTAAAGCCGAGCTTAACAAGAAAGGTATATTTGCTACCCTACGAAAATCTAAGGGCCAAGACATAAATGCTGCTTGCGGGCAGTTAAAGGCTATTTTTAGCTAAAAGGAGTAAAAATGAGAGATTTAATTTATAAGCTGCCTCACGATTTTTTAAATAAATTAAAAGTAATTTATCCGCAAAACTATGTTCAGATAGCTAGTACCTTTCTTAATAAAAGACCCTCTACGTTTAGGATAAATTACTACCGCTTGGATTTGATTAGTCTACGAAGGGAATTGGTGAACCAAAGAGTCAAATTTAAAGAATTAAGCTTTCCGCAGGGAGCTTTTGTGCTAAAAAGTCCTTTACGTAGTTTTCAGGCGACGCCGCTTTACCAAGAAGGTAAGATCTATGTACAAAATTTATCCAGCATGCTGCCGGTTATTACCCTTTCTGTACAAGCCCATGATAGGATCCTTGATCTATGCTCTGCTCCCGGAGCAAAAACTACCCAGATTTTTTCTCTTGCTCCTCAAGCAAAAATAGTAGCCATTGAGAAAATACGCACCCGCTACTATAAACTCCTGGCAAATTTAAAAAATCAAGGGGCCGATTCGGTAAAAACTTTCCTTATGGATGCTATTTGGGTAAGAAAGAAATTCCCGGAATATTTTGATAAAATTTTAGCCGATGTTCCCTGTTCGGCCGAAGGCCGGTTCTTTATCCAGAACCCTAAAAGCTATAAATATTGGAAACAGCTAAAAGTTAAAGAAATGGCTTTCAAACAAAAAAAACTTCTTTATGCCGCTTTTTTTGCCCTTAAGGAAGGAGGAGAATTAGTTTATTCTACTTGCACCTTCTCTCCGGAAGAGAACGAAGGCGTGATAGATTGGTTTTTAAATAAGTTTAAGGGGAAGGTGGAAATGGTACCGATAAAAATTCCTTTAGCTAATGTAAAAGAAGGTCTTAGCCGTTGGCAGGAAAAAAAATACCTTCCGGATTTACGCCTTTCCCGAAGAATCATGCCTGACGGTTTAATGGAAGGTTTCTTTATCGCCAAGCTCAAAAAAATTTCTTTATAGCAATAAAACTAGTTAAAAGAAGTATAAAAAGAAAATGGGGCATAAATTACTTATGCCCCATCTCATTAATTACGTCTTTTAAAGAATAGATTTTAATTCTTTAGATGCTCTAAAAGCTATTTTCTTCTTGGCTGGAATCTGGATAGTTTCGCCGGTTTTAGGATTTCTTCCTGTTCTGGCTTTTGTTTGTTTTACTCTGAATGTTCCAAAACCAGAAATAGCTACATCTTCTTTCTTCTTGAGACTACTCTTAATAGAATCCCAAACTGTTTCTACTATTTCCTGAGCTTCTTTCTTAGTAGTGGTTTTTGCAGCGATTACTTCTACCAATTGTGCCTTATTCATTTAAACACCCCCTTCTTTTTAATGATAATTCGGCTATGTATTTTTTCTTCGCCAGGCCTACCTTTAGTAGTTAAGGCTTGAAAAATTACAACCTCATTAGAATTAAACCCAATATTTTCAATTGCTTTTACTATTTTATATCCAAGCTAACTATTGTCAAGAAAATTAAAATTAAATTTTTAACCCAATGCTTTTATCTTAAAAGGCGATTTTTAGCTGAAAAATCAAGCTTTTTGAGACTTTTGATTTATTTTTAGTAAGGGGGGTGGTCTTACCCAAAAGTTAATCATTATTTTGTAAGACCTTACTAATTAAGAGTTTATAAAAGTAGTCTCTTAATCGAACTGTCACCTTATTTGGTAGCTTTTTCTTTTAAATAATGGTATAATCAAAAAAAATTTTAATGGGAGTTTATTTACTTAATAACCGGCTATGGTATAATAACCCCCATGGTTATGGTTGCAAATAGAGAAAAAAAAGAATTAAGAGAGAAGTTATTAAAACGGCTATTGTCTTTGACTTTAGCCGAGATAGAAAGGAGGAGCAATAATGTCGAAAAAAAATTATCAAGTTTACCAATATATAGAGATGCAAAAGTTATTATGGCCTATTACCCTTTAAAGGGAGAGGTAAATATATTAGAGATGATTAGGAAGGATATCGGCAGCAAAAGGTTTTGTTTTCCGGTCATGGATTTAAAGGCAAAGAATTTAAGAATATTTGAAATTAGCCAATTGGATAAGGATTTTATATCCGGGCCTTTCGGAGTTAAAGAGCCGGATACCGCAAAAACAAGAGAAGTGGATATCAGTAAAATAGATATGGTTATAGTTCCTGCTCTTGCTTTTGACCATAAACTAAACAGATTAGGCAGAGGAGCCGGTTATTACGACCGCTTCTTGCAGAAGATTTCCCCACTAACAAAAAAAGTTGGCATTGCCTTTGAATTTCAAGTTCTGGATAACCTTCCTAATAACCCTCTATTAGACCAAAAAGTTGACATCGTCGTTAGCGAAAATTTTATTATCTAAGGTATAAGTTCTTATTAGTTTTAACTAATTGATTTTAATTGAGAACCGGTTTTTACGCCGTCAAAGGAGGTTTATATGATTATTTTTTATATAGCGGGAGCTGCTATCGCCGGATTGATTATAGGATGGTGGCTAAGCGAGTTTTTCGGCAAGAACAAGCTAAAAAAAGCTAATGAAGATGCCGAGAAAATAATTCGCGAAGCTAAGATTAAAGCCGAAGAAACCGCCAGAAAAGCTGATTTAGACAGTAAAGAATTGCTATATAAGCTTAGAGTTGATTTCGAAAGGCAGAATTCCTCTCGAAGAGAAGAGCTAGCGCAATTAGAAAAAAGAATCGTGCAGAGAGAGGAGAATTTAGAAAAAAGACTGGATTTTATCGAGAAGAAAGAAGAAGAAATATCTAAGCAAGAGAATGATTTAAAGAAAGGGTTAGATGAGATAGAGGAAAAGAAGGTTTCTTTAGGACGTTTAATCGAAGAAGAAAAAGAGAAGTTAAAAAGAATCTCATCTTTAACTCCCCAAGAAGCCCGGGAACTTTTGTTAAAAAGATATGAAGAAGAGTTGCGTAGCGAAAAGGCAAAAATGATTCGTGAAATGGAAGAATCTTTGAAAGAAGAATCAGAGACAAAAGCTAAAGAGATAATTTCGCAGGCTATCCAAAGGTGTGCGGTTGAACATACTACCGAAACAACCGTCAGTATGGTTCCTCTTCCTAATGATGAGATAAAGGGAAGAATTATCGGAAGAGAAGGGCGTAATATCCGGGCTTTTGAAATGGCAACCGGCGTAGATTTAGTTATCGATGATACCCCAGAAGCCGTAGGAATATCGGGTTTTGACCCTATCAGAAGAGAGATAGCTAGAATTTCTTTGGAAAAATTGATTCAGGACGGAAGGATTCATCCTGCCAGAATAGAAGAAATAGTGGAAAAATCCAAACAGGATTTTGATAAAAAATTAACAGAAGAAGGTAAAGCGGTGGCTTTCGAAGTCGGAATCCACAACTTGCACCCCGAACTCATTAAGCTGTTAGGAAAATTAAAGTATCGCAGCAGTTTTGGGCAAAATGCCCTTCAACATTCTAAAGAAGTTGCTATTATTATGGGAATATTAGCTTCGGAGCTAGGATTAGACCCTAGAATAGCTAAAAGAGCCGGGCTTTTACATGATATCGGAAAGGCTATAGACCATCAAGTCGAAGGAACACACGCTCAGTTGGGAGCAGATTTAATAAGAAAATATGGCGAAAGCGAAATAATAATAAACGCAGCTGAAGCTCACCATGAAGAAACAGAATTTAAGTCTCTTTATTCTTTACTTGCTTTAGTAGCAGATGCCATTTCTGCTGCCCGTCCGGGAGCGCGAAGAGAAACTCTTGAGACTTATATCAAACGTCTGCGTCAACTCGAAGTAGCTGCTAATTCCTTAGAAGGGGTGGATAAAAGTTTTGCTATACAGGCTGGTAGAGAAATAAGAGTTATCGTTCAACCCAATAAAGTTAAGGATGAAGAAATTAGCCTTCTTGCCCACGAACTAAAGAAAAAATTGGAGCAAGAGATGGATTATCCGGGCAATATCAAAATTACCGTGATTAGAGAAACCAGGGCGGTAGATTACGCCAAATAAGCGAAAATGATAGAACTTTTGTTAAAAGGAGATAAAATAAAACAATGAAAGTGTTATTTATAGGTGATGTTGTTGGTAAGCCGGCCAGACTTTACCTTAAGGAAGCATTATGCCGAGTGGTTAAAAAATTAAATTTAGATTTGGTTATTGCCAACGGTGAGAATGCCGCCGGAGGCTCGAGTATAACGCCTTCTACCGCCAAAGAACTTTTTGATGCCGGTATAGATATAGTTACCAGCGGTGACCATATTTTTAAAAAGAAAGAATCCCAGCAAGTGCTGGAAACATATGATGTTTTAAGGCCGCTGAATTATGGAGAAAAAGCTATTGGCCGCGGTTTTCTGATAAAAGAAGTCAAAGGCTTAAAAGTAGGAGTGATAAACCTTTTAGGAAGGGTCTTTATGCAGCCAGCTGATTGCCCTTTCCAAGCGGTAGATAAGGCTCTAAAAGAAATTATAAAAGAGACTAAAATTATAATAGTTGATATGCACGCTGAGGCTACCAGCGAGAAATTAGCCTTGGGTTATTTTCTTTCGGGAAGAGTGAGCGCAGTCATTGGTACTCACACCCATATTCCTACGGCTGATGAAAGAATAATAGATAATTTCACCGCTTATCTTACCGACGTCGGTATGACCGGAAGCTTTAACTCGGTTTTAGGCCGGGAGAAAGACCAGATTATACAGAGATTTATTACTAATATGCCGGTAAGATTTAACCTGGCGCAGAATGATATACGCATACAGGCAGTTCTTATCGAAATAGACGAAGATAGCGGTAGGGCTTTATCTATCAAGAGGCTAGAGTATAAGAAAGATGATTTTTCTTTATAGATAGGTTGATTTAAACCGGTAAACTGTAAAACCGCCACAAAGCAAGAATGATTTTAGAGAAGATTGATTCCCCCCAAGATTTAAAAAATTTAAATTTAGCAGCGTTAAAAACTTTAAGCCAGGAGATAAGAGATTTAATCATCGAAGTTGTATCTAAAAAAGGAGGCCATCCCGCCTCTTCTTTAGGCGCCGTAGAGTTATGTTTAGCTCTCCATTATTGTTTAGATACTCCCCGTGATTCGTTAATTTTTGACGTTGGCCATCAAGCCTATGCCCATAAGATCATTACCGGAAGAAGAAAATCCTTTGGGACTTTAAGAGAGTACCAAGGTTTAAGCGGGTTCCCTAATTTTAAAGAGTCGGTTTATGATATTTATATTTCTGGCCATGCTTCTACCGCGGTATCTTGGGCTCAAGGCATTGCGGAGGCTAAAAAACTTAATAATGACGATTCCAAAACCGTTGCTGTAGTCGGAGATGGGTCTTTAAGCGGCGGTATGTGCTTCGAAGCCTTAAATAACTGCGGTCATTATCAGAGTAACGTAATGGTGATTGTCAATCATAACGAGATGAGTATTTCGCGTTCGGTAGGAGCTTTGGGTAATCATCTAACCAAAATTATTTCTGCCCCTATTTATAATCGTATTAGGAAGGAATTAGAAAGTTTTTTAGAGCATTTTTCTTTTGCTAAAAAGTTAACTCCCCGAGCAAAGAAATTCGAAGAATCTTTAAAAGGCCTGATAGTACCGGGTTTATTTTTTGAGGAATTAGGTTTTCGTTACTTTGGCCCTATTGATGGGCATAATCTTGATGTTTTGATACCAACCATTAAAAATATTTTATCTCTTGATGGGCCGCGTATCTTGCATGTTATAACTAAAAAGGGTAAAGGATATAAGTTTTCTGAAGATAATCCCGAAGATTTTCATAGCTCTTCGGCGTTTAATATTGATAACGGACAACATGAGAGTGAAAATAAAGTAGTTTTTGGAGAGATATTAGCGGAAAAACTTTCTGCTTTAGCCGAAAAAAATAAAAAAATAGTAGCTATAACTGCAGCTATGCCTAAAGGAACTGGGCTTTATCTATTCCAAGATAAGTTTCCAGAACGTTTCTTCGATGTAGGCATTGCCGAAGCGCAAGCAGTAGGGTTAGCCAGCGGCTTAGCTAAAAAAGGGTTTAAACCTGTGGTAGCAATATACTCTACTTTTTTACAACGCTCCTTTGACCAAATAATTCACGATGTTGCATTACAGGATTTAGGCGTAATTTTTTTAGTAGATAGAGCCGGTTTAGTAGGTGAAGATGGCCCTACTCATCACGGAGTATTTGATATCGGGTACTTAAGGCTAATACCTAATATGGTTTGTATGACTTCGAAGGATAAAGAGGAGTTAGAGGATATGTTAGAATTTGCTTTAGGGTTGAATTGTCCGGTAAGCATTCGCTACCCTAAAGGGGGAGCTTATAGCTTGGGTTACCGAGAACCTATTAAACTGGGTAAATCGCAAATTATAAAAGAAGGTAAAGATATTTGTTTACTTGCTAGCGGCTCGATGGTCAAGGTAGCTTTAGAAAGTCTGTCTTTACTTAAAGATAAGAATATTTCTTTGGTGAACGCCAGGTTTATAAAGCCATTGGACGAAAAATTATTGGATAAATTAGCCCAAAATTTTAAAACTATTATAGTTTTAGAAGAAAGTAGCCTAGCTTGTGGTTTTGGCAGCGCGGTTTTAGAATATTACGAGAGCAAAGAGCTTTTGGCTAGTATTAAGTTATTAAGAATAGGTCTTCCGGATGAATTTATACCTTCGGCCTCAAGAGAAAAGTTATTCGAAATTTACGGTTTGGATGCCCCTTCTTTAGCCGAAAAAATTAAAAAATTATTGTCAAATTATGAGCCCAACAAAATCCGCTTATCAGGTAAAAATAAATAAAGATAAGTGCAAGAGTTGCCAATATTGTATTTTTTATTGCCCAGCTAAGCATCTTGAACTTTCTTCGGAGTTAAATAAAAGAGGGGTTAAATTTGCTAAAGTTAAGGAAGGCACTAGTTGCATCGGCTGCGGGTTCTGTTTTATGATGTGTCCGGATGCCTGTATCGAGATATATGAGGAATAAAATAAAAAGAGAGTTATTATCTGGTAATGAAGCTATGGCTGAAGCAGCTATAAGAGCCGGTTGCCAGTTTTATGCCGGATATCCCATAACTCCTCAAAATGAGCTAATTGCTTATATGGCTAAGAATATGCCGGATAGAGGCCGGATATTTATTCAAGCCGAAAGTGAAATAGCTGCTATTAATATGGTTTTTGGTGCCGCTGCTACCGGCAGAAGAGCTATGACTTCTTCTTCTAGCCCGGGGATATCTTTAAAACAAGAAGGCATCTCTTATTTAGCCGGAGCAGAATTACCAGCAGTAATAATAAATGTTATGCGCGGCGGCCCGGGATTAGGCAATATTGCTTCCAGCCAAAGCGATTATTTTCAAGCTACTCGGGGCGGAGGCCACGGTGATTATTTTACACCGGTTTTATCTCCTTGGAGCGTAGAGGAAGCAGTTAATCTAGTGGGATTATCTTTTGATTTGGCTGATTATTACCGTACACCGGTATTAATTTTAGCCGACGCTGTAATTGGCCAAATTGTCGAGCCGGTTAATTTAAATTTTAAAAAGATATTTAAAAAAAATCTTTCTTCCAAAAAATGGGCTTTAACCGGCGCTAATAAGCGTCCTGCCAATATAATAAAATCTTTTTTCTTAGAGGAAGGCCTTCTTGAGATTCACAATAAACATCTCAATAAAAAATGGGAAGCTATCCGTAAAAACGAACAACGGTTTTCTACTTATAAAATACAAGGTGTTGAATATTTACTAGTATCTTATGGATCCCAGGCTAGGATCGTTCAAGAAGCGGTAGATGAGCTAAGAAAGAAAAATATTTCTGCCGGTTTATTTAGGCCCATTAGCCTTTGGCCTTATCCTCAAGAAGGTTTACAAAAAATTGCCAGAAAGGCTAAGAAAATTATTGTCATAGAACAGTCTTTAGGCCAGATGGTCGATGATGTGAAGTTATCTTTACCTAATAAAGAGATATGTTTTTTAGGTAAAACCGGTGGAGGCATTCCTTCGGTTAGCGAGATAATAAAGTTTGTGAAGAAAAATTGTCATGAAAAAAGAATTTAAAAAGCCAGTTTCGTTAAAGGCAGTCGCTACTCATTATTGTTCTGGCTGCGGTCACGGGATATTACATTGTTTAATCACTAAGGCAGTGGATGAATTAGGTATCCGCCAAAAAACTATCGGAGTAGCTCCGGTTGGCTGCGCGGTAGTAGCTTATGATTATTGGGATTTTGATGTTTCGGAAGCTGCTCACGGCCGGGCTTTAGCAGTAGCTACCGGGATTAAAAGATGCCTTCCGGACTCGGTAGTATTTACTTACCAAGGAGACGGGGATTTAGCTTCTATCGGTTTAGCCGAAACTATTCATGCTGCCAATAGAGGAGAAAATCTTACTTGTATTTTTGTTAATAATGCTTGTTATGGGATGACCGGAGGCCAAATGGCACCCACTACTCTCATTAATCAAAAAACTGCCACTACTCCTCGGGGTAGAAACCCCTCTCTTGGCGAAGGCTGGCCTTTAAAGGTCAGTGAAATCTTAGCTACTTTATCCGGAGTTTTTTTTGTAGCTAGAGCTTCTCTTAGCAGCCCGGTTAAAGTCAAAGAAGCCTACCAATATATAAAAAAAGGTTTTACCAACCAATTAGAGAAAAAGGGTTTTTCTCTCATTGAAGTTTTAAGCCCTTGTCCGACTATTTGGCATAAAGAACCTCTTGATTCTTTAAAATGGATAGAAGAGGAAATGGTTAAAGAATTTCCTTTGGGAGTTATTAAGTAGATGGAGTATAAAATCTTGATTTCGGGATTTGGCGGCCAAGGCATGATGAATTTAGGCAAAATATTGGCTAAAGCTGCTTTACGGCAAGGTAAATACGCTACTTTTATCCCTTCTTACGGAGCTGAAATGCGCGGCGGTACAGCCCATTGTTTTACCAAAATATCGGATAAACCGATAGCGTCTCCTTTTATAGAATATCCGGACATAGCTGTTATTTTGAATCAACCTTCGCTAGATAAATTTAAAAATAAGATAAAAAAAGAAAGCCTTCTGGTAACCAATGCCGATTTAGTAGAGAATTTGCCGAAATTCTCTAAAGTTACGTTAGTAAATTTACCTTTAAATAAAATAGCTATAGATTGCGGAGATATAAGAGTTATTAATACGGTTGCATTAGGAATTATTATCGCTCACAGGCCTGGTTTACTTAAAAAAGAAAAAGTTATCGAAGCTTTAAAAGAAACATTTAAGGATAAAGCTATGTTAGATATAAATCTTAAAGGTTTCTTTTATTGGCAAAAACAACATTTACCACTATGAGTAGTTCTGAAATTATCAGAGCAAGATTTGCTCCTTCTCCGACCGGCTATCTACATATCGGCGGAGCACGAACCTGTTTATTTAGCTGGCTTTTTACGCGTAAAGAAGGTGGAAAATTCATTTTAAGGATAGAAGATACTGATTTAGAGCGTTCTAAAAAGGAATATTTAGAAGAGATTCTCGAAAGTATAAAGTGGCTAGGCTTAGATTGGGACGAAATCTATTATCAGTCAGAGCGTTTCGATCTTTACCGAGAATATGCTCAAAAATTGATAGCTGAAAATAAAGCTTACCAAAAAGATAATGCGGTATTCTTTAAGTATAATTTTGAAAGCATAGAAATAGACGATTTGATTAGAGGGAAAATCGTCTTTACCGAATTACCAAAGTCCGAAGAGGTCTTGATTAAAAGCGACGGTTCTCCTACTTATAATTTTAGTTGTGTAATAGATGATTCTTTAATGGGTATCAATTATGTTATCAGAGGCGAGGACCATATCTCTAACACTCCTAAGCAGATTTTGATGTACGAAGCTTTAGGCTTTAAGAGGCCTAAATTTGCTCATGTGCCTTTAATCTTATCTCCTAAAGGCGGAAGGCTTTCCAAGCGGTTTGGGGCGACATCGATAAGAGAGTATAAAGAATTAGGATATTTACCGGAAGCTTTAGTTAATTATCTTTTGCTTTTAGGTTGGTCGCCGGGAAAAAATAAAGAAATTGTCTCTTTAAAAGAAGCTAAGGATATTTTCGATATCAGGGAAGTAAATAAAACCGGCGCGGTTTTTTCTTTAGAGAAGCTAAATTGGGTGAATACCGAATACATCAGAGGTAAGAGCTTAGAAGAGTTCACAAGAATTTTTAAAGATTATCTTGCTAAGGATAATCCTTTGGTAGGGAACTTAGAAGATGATTATTTACAAAAGATAGCCGGCCTTTTTAAAAATAGAATTTCTAATTTTTCGGATTTAATTAGCTGGACACAGTTTTGTTTCCATGATAATATAAATTATAACGAAGAAGCAAAAGTCATTTTACAGAGAAATTTAGCCAAAGAAATTAGCTCTTTGAACGAAAAGTTGTCGGAACTTAAGAGTTTTGATAAAGAAACAATAGAGAAAAATTTCAGGTTAGTGGCAGATAATCTGGGCCTTAAAGCCCGGGATTTAGTGCATCCGGTGCGGATTGCTTTAACCGGAGAAAAAATCGGGCCGGGCTTATTCGAAGTCATGGAAGTTTTGGGTAAAGAAAGAGTCCTAAAACGGTTAAATAATTTAATTAAGTTTTGGATAGGAGGGGATAAGTGAAAAAAATTGTTTTCTATTTTCTCCTTTTAGATATTTCACTCTTTATTTTTGCAGGGTGCGCTAATACTATGAAAGGCATCGGCACCGATACTAAAGAGAATTGGCAGAAACTAAAAGAGTGGGATAAAGAGTTCCAAGAGAATTATTGGTAATCATTTTTTCTGCTCTTTTAAGATAATCCTTAGACTTTAAATGAGCGAACCTTTCTTACTAGCTTCAGTTAAAAATCCAATAGCCAAACGATACAGCAGTCATAACTTTCCAATAGATACTGGGTATGTAGTTTATTATCATAAAGATAAGATTATATTATGTTAGATAAAAGAAGTAGTTTATTAACATTTATAATATCTTTAACTGTTTTTTTTCTGTGCCTTGTGCCGTTATCTTTTTGTCAAGAATCTCAAGAATCTTCTTGGTTTTTATCTTCACCCCAAGATTGGCCTAGCCGGATACGGCCGGGCATGCGGGGAGGAGAAGGCCAAGTCCGCCATTACTCCGATATCTTTATCCCCTTATTCGGCGATCAAAATTCTTTCTTTTTCTTTAACCCCAAGCTTACCCTTACCCGCCATAGCGAGGTAGATGCCAATGAAGAAAATATAGGTTTAGGTTATAGAACGTTAATCTGCCAGGATAAAGCGATATTAGGTACAAACTTATTTTATGATACCAGAAGAAGCGACAATGATGTCCGTCACGATCAGGTAGGTTTTGGTTTAGAACTTTTGAGCCAAAGATTCGATTTAAGAAGTAATCTCTACTTTCCGATTACCGAGAAAAAGTATTTGAAAGATAAGATAAACTATGGTTTTACCAGTAATACTCTTACTAAGTATACTACCCCGGTCTATGAAGAGCCGTTAAGAGGCCTAGATTACGAAGCTGGTATATTAGTCCCTTTTATTTCAGATTTAATCGAAACTAGATGTTTTGTGGGAGGGTATCACTACTTCTCAAGATATAGCGACGATATCAATGGTTTAAGGATACGGGCCGAAATAACCCCGGTCCCGGCTTTTACTTTAAACTTGGAAATAACCGATGACAATATCTCTTCTACCAAAACCTATGTAGGCGGATATGTTACTTTGCCTTTTTCTATCGGAAACCTTTTTAATAATAAAAATCCCTTTGAAGGTTGGAAGGAGCAACTAAGTTTTGCCCAAGGTCCCCGTCCGATAAGAAAGCGCATGACCGATATGGTAATAAGGGATTTAGATATTAGGGCCCCGGAAGTTAATTTAGTTCAGGAAAGTGCCAAAGAGCATGATGTTGTTTTCGTTGATAATTCTAATACTAGCGGCGCCGAAGACGGCAGTTTAGAAAATCCTTATAATACTATTGCTGAAGGCATAAGTAATGCTACCGGAGATAAGTGGATCTACGTTAAAAAAGGTAATTCCGATTATAATGAGCAGGTAGATATTTCAACAGGTGTAACTTTATGGGGAAGCCGTTATAATGGCGGATTCAGCGGTATCACTACCGATACTGGCCCGGTTGTTGATGGAACAAGCTTAGGTTCTAATATCGTTACCGTGAATACCAATACTACCCTAATGGGATTTAACTTACAAAATACCACCGATAATCATGGCATAGCTATGAGCGCTGGCTCATCAGGAATAACTATTAGCCATAATAACATTAGTGATTTATCGGGAGATTCCGATGGAATTAATTTTGTTGTTAACGGCGGTGCTTCCGATATTACTATTTCCGATAATACCATTACTAATTGTGGCGCTAATGGCATTCTCGTTCAAGGTTATATCGGAGATGGCACTGGTATCTATATTTTAAATAATACTATTTCTACAATTACTGCCGGCCAAGGTATAAGTATCACTACAGCTTTAAATCTTGCTACTACTATTTCCGATGTTACTATTAGCGGGAATAATATCAGCGGAGCTTCTGATCAGGGTATTATCATTGCTACTACGAATGCTAACTCCACGATAAGTGATGTTACCATCTCAAGAAATACAGCAACTAATTGCAATATTGGCATATTAGTGGGAGCTACTGCTGGCACAGTCAGCGATATTAATTTAGGTAATAACGCTACTGGTAGCGGTGGCTATAATGCTATTTACAACAATACTACTAGCGATATTGCCAATGGTTCTACTTCTTTAGGCGCTACCGGAATAGCTAATCTTAAGGCTGAAAACAATTATTGGGGCGGCGGCGAACCTAATACTACTGATAGTGCTGATACTACCGATTATAATCCTTATCTTACCTCCAATCCTTTATAAAGATAAGGAAGTATTAGAACTTTCTTGTCAAAACTCTTCAAAAATACTACAATATTAACACATTGCCTTGGAGCGAAGCAAAGGGGAAATAACATAATTGCAAGATAGCACTTTTAAGTACTATCTTGCCCTGACTTACGTCAGGACAATTCGACTAAATCCTTGACATTAAATGTCAAGGATAAGTCTCATTGCCCGGTAGTGTAATGAGGCAGCAT
>JAGOLA010000022.1 GCA_017994375.1 Candidatus Omnitrophota bacterium
GGCTGCGGGCCTAAGAAGGCAGGGTCAAGTGATGATGCTATAACATTAGCTAAGGCGATGGAAACTGCCGAAGAAAAGGCCGATTATTTAATCACCCAGGCTAAAGCATTTTATAATTCCAAAGAATTTCAACAGTCAATAGATATAGCTCAGTATATTTTGCAATATGTTGATAAAAACTCCCAGGACGCAAAAAATCTTCTAGAAAAAGCTAAAGAGGCGTTAAAGCAAAAAGCCCAGGAAGCCGTAACTGATGTTAAAAGTAAAATAGGAAGTTTTGGCCAATAGGCTAAAAGGGAGGTTTGATATGAAAGGATTATTAGGCCTAATAGTTTTGGTTTTAGATATCGTAGCTATTATTGACGCCGTAAAAAGCTCAATGGCTACAAGTAAAAAGGTTCTTTGGATTATTCTCATACTCATATTTCCTTTGGTAGGAGTTGTACTTTATTTTCTATTGGGCAAAAAGAAATAAGAGAGAGTTTAAGAAGCTTAAATAGAAACGTTCCCGTATACAAGCCCAGATTACAAATTTGTAGTCTGGGCTTATTGTTTCTAAGAGAGTAAATTAATGATATAATAAGGCCCAATAAGGAAATCCAGAAAACAAAGCAAGTTGTATAGTTAATTAGGCAAAGGAGGTAGAAGTGAATCAGATTCAAGAAATAACCTTAAAAGATTTAGATACCGAAGATTTTATCGCCAAAAAGACTAAAGAATTGGCTTCGACGGTTGGCGAAGGAAAAGTGATAAATGCTTTATCTGGCGGAGTGGATTCTTCTGCGGTTACCATGCTTGGTCATAAAGCTTTAGGCAGTAAACTTAAAACTTATTTTATTGACAATGGTTTGATGCGGCAAGATGAACCCCAGGCCATAGTAGCGATATTTAAAAAACTGGGAGTTAAAGTAGAGATAATAGATGCCCAGCAAGAGTTTTTTAAGGCCTTAAAAGGAGTAATTGATCCTGAAGAAAAGCGAGAAGCAATTACTCAGACTTTCTATAAAGATATTTTTGGTAAATTAGTAAGAGAAAGTCAGGCTAAGTATCTTTTACAGGGTACGATTTTAACTGATGTTGATGAAACAGTAGCCGGAATTAAAAGGCAGCATAATGTTTTTGAACAGTTAGGAATAGACCCTAAAGAGGCTTTTGGTTATAAGATTATTGAACCTTTAGTCCAGTTGCGCAAAGACGGCGTAAGAAAGTTAGCCCAAGCTTTAGGTTTACCTAAAGCTATCTTTAATAGAATACCTTTTCCCGGCCCAGCCTTAGCAGCCAGAATCGTTGGTGAAGTAACGCCGGAAAGGATAAAAATAGTAAGAGCAGCTACTGCTATTGTTGAAGAAGATTTATCTTCATCAGGAGCGTTCCAATACCTGGCTGTTTTACACCAAGATAGAGTTACTGGCATGCGAGATGGCAAGAGAGAGTTCGGTTTACAAATCGAGATAAGATGCTGGGATAGCATCGATGCCAGGAAAGCAACACCAACTAAGATACCCTATGAGGTTTTAACCAAGTTAGCAGATAAGATAGTCAATAAAGTTCCCGGGGTAGTAAGCGTAACTTATAATATCGCTTCTAAGCCACCGTCAACGATGGAAGTAGTATAATAGTGAAAGTTATCTTTTTTAGTCAAGGAGGCAAGTTATGAGAATATTAATATTATTACTGATAGGAATAATTGTTTCTAGTTGCAATCCTCCAAAATACGATATTATAAAGAAAGAGGATATAACTATTAGTAAGGATGCAAAATTCATCGATGTTGTCTCGGTAATGGAGAGCCATAAAGATAATGATATTATAGAATATAGCGGAAGTTCTTGGACAGTGGCAGTCCGTAATTTAGAAACCGGCGATACCTATTATTTTGATAGCGCTAATAATTTTATCGGCCGTAAGAAAAAAGTAGAATAAAGGTTTAGTAACCAATAGATAATAAAATAAAGGAGGTAGGAAGATGAGCAAAGCACTTTGCCTAGTGATTCTGGTTATTTTTATAGTTAGCGGTTGCGCTTCAGCGCCGCGGGCTTCCTGCAGTAAGAAAATGCCAGAGGAAATGGTAATAAGTAACGAGCTGATGCAAGAACAAAAACGCCAGCAAGAGGTAGCTAAGAAATTGCAAGAGGAGCAGCAAAGACAGCAAACTGAAGCAGATAGTATTCAGACCGAAGCTAGAAGGTTACAAGAAGAAACCAAAAGATTACAAGAAGAAAATCAAAAAATATTAGATAAAACTAAAGAACAACAGGAGCGTTACGATAAAATCCTCGCTGCCTGGGAAGCGCAATTAAAATAAAAAACAGTTTAAATAACTTTTTTAAAAAGATAGAAGGCTATGTTGAATTTAGAACAAAACAGGCCTATCCTTGTAATAAGTTTTTTATTAGCGGCTTTGTTTTTATTAACAAAGCCGCTTTTAGGGCAGGATGATAATCCTTCCTATCATTTCTTTGCCGTGCATTGTGAACCGACTACGGCAAATCTTCGGATGTTTGATGCCTTAAGCCGAATGGTTAGGATTGCCGATGCCTACTCGGTAAAACTAACTATAGAGTTTACGCCCCAGTGGGCTGAAATGATCCTTAAAGATAAAGAGAAATTAACTTTGGTGCGAAGTTGGCAGAAGAGCGGCCATGAGATAGGAGCCCATCACCATCCTGTGCAGCATAAAGGGACTTGGGATGGTTATACCAGCAGGAAAGATATGGTTAATGATGGGCGTTATCGTGGCACGATGGATGATTTTATCGAGATACTCAATAAGCTTGCATCTCCTGAAAAGATAAGAACTTTAGGCAGTCCCGACGAAGATGACTGGGTAAGGGGTATTCCTTATCGTACCGAAGGTTTTGAAACAGGAGGGGCTGCTAGTCTTCCTGCAAGGATGATGCTTAACGAAACCACTGTATATGACTTGGGCTACGGGTATTTAGGTAACAGACAGCGGCTTACGGTATTAAAGAACAAGTATCGGGCTACCAGACAAGACCAAGTCTTTGGTGTAGTAACGCATGTCTTTAATTATCTAGAGAATCCTAAGCTTATCGAGGCCTGGTTTAAATTCCTAAAAGAACAGGATACTACTGGGCGGCGTAATAAGACAGTTTCAGCAATAATGAAAGAATTTGGTTTATAGTATAAAAGTGGACACTTCTAATTTTTAAAAAATAGAAACATTCCAAAATATAAGAGAGTTTTAACATTATGAAGTTTACCATTAAGAATAGCGGTGATATGGTTAGGCTGGTTATTGCTATTTTGATGGCACTATTTAGTATTTCAGTACTTATTTATTTTACTGTTTATATACCTTTATCAAAATCTTCCCAGAATCTAATCATCCAAAAGTGTAAAAAGCAAGCCAAAGAAGCGGCTTTGGAGATTTTTAAAGAGAAGCTAGAGTATTTACGTACTTACACGGCAGAAAAGTATATTAAAAAACAATATTATTACCAAAGCGATTACGACGCAGCCTATAAACGATGTTTACAGGAATGCGGTTTAAAAGAATAAGTTTATTTTTCTAGTTATAGAAAGTGGTTTTAAAAAAAGAAAAAAATATTTTTGGCGGTTTACTTTGGTTCTTAGCAATAATTTTTTTTGCTTTGCTCAAAGGTTATAAAGTTAGCGAGGGTGGATTCGTCGAATTAGCTCAATTGGCAGTATTACTGTTGATATTCGCCAGAAGTGCCATAATATTAAAGCATCCGGGAAGTGAATTTAAGTTATTTTATATGGCAGTTTCTTTGATATCATTATGGGTGTTGTTAGAAGAGATAAATTACGGCCAAAGAATTTTTAAATATTCAATACCCGGCTTCTTTTTAACTCATAACTATCAACAAGAATTTAATATCCACAATTTAAGCAAATATACCGGTCATATTATTTATTTATCTACGGCAATTATAGGAGGAATTTTAGTTTTTAAAAGAAAAATTATCAATAATTTTCTTGTTAGGTTTATTCCCAAGAGGCCTTTAAATAATTTAAAATATATTATTACACCGCCTTTATTATACATCATTATTAAGATTATTATTTTGTTAGCGAAAAGAAAACTCCCCTTTAGTTTGCCCGATTTAGATGAAATTTTTGAATTATATTTTTACTTAACTATATTAGTTTTTATTTTTCCTCAAGAAAATAAACTTTTATATAAGACTAAAAGTAAAACTACTTAAAGCTTAGCTTTAACTGTAATCAACAATAATCCCGGATTATAGATTAGTAATCTGGGTTTTTTATTAGGCTTTGGCAGTGATATAATAACAGCAAATATTTATCCCTGAACTAGAAAACTATAGGAGTTCTATTTAATGCGGCAGATAATAACTATAAACAGTTTAGCTAAAACTCATGGCCGGAAAACTCTTTTTTCGGAAGTTTCCCTTAACATTAGTGAAGGAGAAAAGGTAGGTTTAGTAGGGCCGAATGGTTCCGGCAAAACCTCTTTATTTCGTCTGATCTTAAAGAAAGAAGAGCCTTCATCGGGAGATATCCAAATAGGCAAGAATATCCGTATCGGATACCTGCCTCAAGAAGCAGAATTTAAATCCGAATCTAAAGTATTACAGGAAGTTATCGAAGGTGATGAGACCATAAGGTATCTAGCTAAAGAAAAAGAGCTTTTAGAAGAAAAGCACGAGACTCTCTCTAACCGCTACGGCGATATTTTACACCAATTAGAATTTATGGGTTTTTTTGACCTGGAACATCGTGCCGAAAAAGTCCTCATGGGATTAGGATTTACTAAAGAAAGCATTAATAAAAAAGCTAATCAGCTTAGCGGAGGTTGGCAGATGCGGATTCTTTTAGCCCGACTGTTAGTCTGCCATTACGAGCTTCTTCTATTAGATGAACCTACCAACTTTTTGGATTTAGATGCTACTTTATGGCTTAAGGATTACCTAAAGAGCTTTAAAGGAACCTATCTTATTATTTCTCACGATAAAGATTTTCTTAAGGAAGTGACTAATTACGTTTTAGTATTAGAAGATGGCTTATTAACTAAAGTAAAAGGAGCCTACGAAAATTACCAGCAAGAAAAAGACCGCCAAAGAAACACCTGCCTTAAGCAGTTTAGCGAACAGGAAAAGAAACGTCAGCAGTTAGAAGATTTTATCAGTCGTTTTCACGCCCAACCCAATAAAGCCTCTCAAGTTAGGGCTAAAAAAAGAGTGTTGGAGAAGATGGAAAAGATTATTGTTCCGGGCGAACGCCGGGCCAGTATAAGAAATTTTAGTTTTCCTAAGCCCGAACGCGGCGGATATACCGCTATGGAATTAAAAAATATTTCTAAATCTTACGGGTCAATCGAAGTATACCGCAATTTTAATTTTGAAGTAACCCGGCAGGAAAGAGCGGTTCTAGTGGGAGAAAACGGCGCCGGAAAATCTACGCTGCTTAAGATTATGGCCGGTGTAATCAATATCGACAGCGGAGAGCGGATATTAGGCCATAATACTAATATTGGCTACTTATCTCAAACTCACCTTGATGTTTTAAACCCGGAAAATACTATCATCGAGGAAGCTTCGTTAGTAGCTTCGGCTAAAATGAGCACCGAAACCATACGTACTATTTTAAGTATGTTTTTATTTGTAGCCGATGACATTGAAAAAAAAGTTAAAATTCTCTCCGGTGGAGAAAAGTGCCGGCTTATTTTGGCCAAGCTACTTATTAATCCGCCTAATTTGTTACTTTTGGATGAGCCTACTACCCATTTGGATATCGATGCCGTAGATGCTCTGGTTGGTGCTTTAACTAATTATGAAGGAACAGTGATATTTATAAGCCATGACCTTCATTTTGTGCGTTCCATAGCTAATGTAGTTTATGAAGTAAAAAGCGGTCAAGTGCGTAAATTTCCCGGCAATTTTGATTATTATTACCAGAAAAAAAATAAGGGTGAAATAGCGCCAGATACCCCCAAAGATAAGGATTATCAAACCGATAATTTTCAAAACGATAAATCTGCCTCTTTGGATAATAAGAGCATATCTGTCGAAGAGCATAATGCCCAGTTAGTGAAGAGAATCAAGAAGCTTAGAAAAAAGCGCAAAGAGCTTAAATTAGAACATTACGTAAAAAAACGTATTGTTTCCAATAGCCGTCATGGAGAAGACATTATCCAAAAGTATCGTAAACTCCTAGATGAGATTAACCGCCAAATCGAAGATATTGATAAGAAAATTGCCGAAACCAAAACCAAATTCCTTACTTAGTATAGTAAATCCTAAACGGTAGCTTTTTAAAGTTGACTACTACTCAATCTAAGAGTAAAATTAATATAAGTTAAATATGGAATCATTAATCCTTCTTATCGCAATATTAACTCCGGTGCCAAGCTTATTTCTTGGTTTATTCTACTTGTTTAAACCCAGTTTAATTATAGAAATGCAGCGCAAGTTCTACGCTATGTTTAATTGGAATTTAGAGCCTATTTCTCTGTCCAAAGAAATTCGCAATACTAAAATTATGGGCGTATTATTGGTTAGCATAGCATTTATTGCTATAGTTTATATAACGTTTAGAATACTTAACTGAAAAAATAAAATTCTAGAGTTAAAGGAGGAATTATGGAAGAAACCGATATGAAACAATTGTTATCATTAATGAAAAGCATAGCTCATAGTTTACTTTGGCTTAAATGGCTATGCATAGGTATTCTTGCCGCCGGTTGGTTTTTTGTCTTATTTGATTTTATCTTTGATCTTTAAAGCCATATATCCCCTAAAATTATTGCCGTCCCAGAAACATTGACAATAACTAAATATCGGATAAAATAATATTTTGAAAGTTAGAGTAGTGAAGATATCTTGTAGCCGTAAAGTTCCAAGGTAGCTTGAATTTTATGGCTTTTTTGTTTTTAGGGAAAGTTTATACATGATAATGAAGCCGCTTTTTATAGGAGATTTAGAGGTAAAAGTACCGATTATCCAGGGGGGCATGGGGGTTAGGGTCTCCACAGCTCCTTTAGCAGCCGCAGTTGCTAATTGTGGCGGTGCCGGTACCATTGCTAGTGTTGGCTTAGCTTATGGAACTTTACAAAACGAAGCCAATTATTTGGAAGCATCCAAACAAGCACTAAGAGGTGAAATAGTTAAAGCTCGGCAATTAACTTCAGGTATTATCGGAATAAATGTTATGGTAGCGTTAACTAACTATGAAGATTTAGTACGGGTTTCTGCCGAAGAAAAAGCTGATTTTATTGTTTCCGGAGCCGGATTGCCTTTGAAGTTGCCAGAATTTGTGGAAGGTTCTTCGATAAAATTAATCCCAATTGTTTCTTCGGGCCGAGCCGCCAATATTATAATTAAAACCTGGCACAAACGTTACAATCGTTTTCCGGATGCTATTGTTGTCGAAGGTCCTTTAGCCGGCGGGCATTTAGGATTTAAATTTGAAGACTTAATTAACCATTCCAACGATAATCTAGAAAATTTGGTTACCGATGTTTTAAAAGTTGTTAAAGAATATAGAGAGAATTTTAAGGTAACTATACCGGTGATAGCTGCCGGAGGCATCTTTAACGGTAAAGATATCGCTAAGTTTATTAAGTTAGGCGCTGCCGGAGTGCAAATAGCTACCCGTTTTGTTGCCACTAAAGAGTGTTCGGTAGCCGAAAAATTTAAAGAATTATACCTTAAAGCCGGCGATAAGGATATAATGATTATAAAAAGCCCGGTAGGCTTGCCCGGAAGAGCGATAAGAACTGCTTTTACCGAGAGAGTAATGCAAGGAGAAAAAGATCCTATTAATTGTCGTTATAAGTGTCTGATAACTTGTGATCCAGTAACTGCACCTTATTGCATCGCTAAAGCTTTATGTAATGCTTCCGTCGGTGATTTAGATAATGCCGTTGTTTTCACCGGAAGTAATGTATCAAGAATAGATAAGATTATCACAGTCAAGGAATTAATGGATATTTTAATAAGAGAAACTGAAGAAGAAATAGATAAAGATACGGAGTAAATAAATGTTAGATAAATTTAAAAGTTTAGGTTTGTCCGAGAATGTTTTGGCAACCCTAAAACGCAAAGGTTATGAAGAACCGACTAAAATCCAAGAGCAGGTAATACCGCTATTGTTACAGGCAGATATGCATATAGTGGGGCAAGCCCAAACCGGCACCGGAAAAACCGCGGCTTTTGGATTACCGATAATAGAAAAGATTAAGGCTGGCACCGGTAAAGTTCAGGCTTTGATTCTTACTCCTACCAGAGAATTAGCTTTGCAGGTAGCCGAAGAAATCAACTCTTTAAAAGGCAGCAAAAGTTTAGAGGTAATTCCGATATACGGCGGCCAATCCATGGAGCAGCAGTTATACCGTTTGCGTCGAGGAGTTGATATTGTTGTCGGTACTCCCGGCCGAGTCAAAGACCATTTGCAAAGAGGAACTCTCATTATAAAAGAAGTTTCTTATGTAGTATTAGATGAGGCCGATGAGATGCTTAATATGGGTTTTATCGATGATGTTGAGGATATTTTATCTTATACCAATACCAAAAAAAGCATGCTACTTTTTTCCGCCACTATTCCGCCAAGGATATTAGGTTTAGCTAAAAAATATATGTCAAGTTATAAATTAGTTAAAATACCGGAAAAAAGCCTTACAGTTAATTTGACTGATCAGATTTATTTTGAGGTTTTACATTCCGATAAATTAGAAGCTTTATGCCGCATTATTGATTGCGAACCTTATTTTTACGGCTTAGTATTCTGCCGGACTAAGATAGATGTAGATAAGGTATCTAAAAAGCTATCCGACCGCGGCTATAATGCTGAAGGCCTTAATGGGGATATTTCGCAAAATCAACGTGAAAGAATCTTGACTAAATTTAAGGATAAACGGGTTAATATTTTAGTAGCTACCGATGTGGCGGCACGAGGGATAGATATTGAAAATGTGAGCCATGTCATAAATTACTCTTTACCGCAGAATCCCGAAGGGTATGTGCACCGTATCGGCCGGACTGGCCGGGCCGGAAAAGAAGGAACAGCTATTACTTTCGTTACCCCGCAAGAATACCGTAAGTTGGCGATTATCAAGCGAATCGCCCGGACCGAGATACGTAAAGGCAAACTTCCCCAAATCGATATGGTGATCAAGACTAAAAAAGAGCTAGTAAAAAGCAGCATTAGAAAGATTATGCAGTCCAGCGAAAACGTAAAACATTTAGATTTAGCCCAGGATATTTTGGCAGAATCTGATCCTAAAGTAGTAGTATCGGCTTTAATCGAATATGCTTTTGGCAGCGAATTGGATGCTGATAAGTATAATAAAATTAGCGATGTTTCCATCGATAATAAAGGAACTACCCGTTTATTTATTGCCCGAGGTAAAAACGATAAAATGGACCGTAATAAATTAGTGGAACTAATAAGAAGAAATGTTAATATCAATGTCGATAAAATATATGATATCTGTATTTTTGATAATTTTTCTTTTATTACCGTGCCTTTCCAGGAAGCAGAGCTGATACTAAAGGTTTTTAAAAAAGGTAAAAGCGGCGGAAAGGCTTTAGTAGAGCTCGCCAAATCCAAACAACCGGCTAAAAAACACTTCTATCACCGTAAAAGTAATTATTAATATAAACGTCATTATAAATTTAACTTATTTATTGTCTTTTTTAGGCAACTAATGATATAATAATTAACGTGATTAAAAATAGTTTTTTTCTGCTATTTTGCATTATATTTTCTCTTATCAGCAGCCTTTCCTATAGTGATTCCCGCAAAGAACTAATAGATAGAACTTTAACCAATGTCGAAGCAAAACAGGTTTTAGAAGAGCAGATTGTTTTTGAAAATACTACTATTAAAAAGCGGCCTAGCCATTCGGATTCAACTCTACCTTCGAGCCAAGGAGCGTCTTGGAAAGAAACTTTTAAAGATTGGTTGCTGCTTACTCAAGACGGCTATGCCGAGGCCACTTTAAAAATAGGTTATATGACTGGCAACACTGCTTATGATTTTAATCATCATGTCAGTGAATTGGAATATCCTATGGATAATTGGATGATTGGAGGAAGTCTAGAGGGAGGATTGAATAATTCTAAGTTTTCTTTTGGCCTTAGTTTTTGGACCAATATCGATAAAAATGCCGGCAATGATATGAAAGATAAGGACTGGGATCAAACTGGATCTGCCTTTAGCCAGGGTACCCTTTATTCGTACACCGAATCCCAAGCTGATTTACGGGCAATTATGTTTGATATTTACGGCCGGTATAACTTTTATGAAAAGGCAGCTTCGGAAGAAAAAGTTAAATTAGGAGTATTATTAGGTTATAAGCGCATGGATTTTGAATATGATATGTATGATTTATATTATGTAACTGATTTACTTTACGGCTACACCGGACAGACTCTTTACAAAGACCAAAAAGTCTTAGGCTACAAAATTACTTATCATCTTCCTTATTTAGGTTTAGCTTTTAACTTTGAACGTAAGAAGTGGGGTATAGGCGCAGATGCTCGCTGGTCTTTTTATCCTACGGCCTATGATGAAGATAACCATGTTTTAAGAAATTTGACTTTTTACGGCGACTATGACGATGGCACTGCTTATATGGGCAATTTATACGGGTTTTGGAATTTTTCCCCATCTTTAAGATTAAAATTAGGCCTGGAAGCTGCTTTCATCAGGCTTTCGGGAAGAACTTGGGAATCCAATCATGATCCGGCTTGGGATGCTGATCAAGCTACCGATGCTAGATCGCTTATCGGTTGGGCCGGAATAAGCTACTTGTTTTAGTTGCCTTTTATTTCTTATACGGATTTTTGCTCCTTCCTTACCCAGACAATTTAAGATTTAACAGAAGGTTTTTTTATTTTATAATTAAAAATTAGATATGAAGATATTTAGAATTTCAGCCCTAGCGATGATCATAGCTTTCATAACTTTACTATACCTGTTATTTTATACTACTTCGGGCTCTTTGTTTTGTCTTAAAGCGGTTTTGTCCGTCTATCTAGGAGCACAAAACATAGTTATCGATAAAGCCGAAGGAAACTTTTCTAAAAAATTGATTCTTCAAGAAGTTAGTTTCGATAAATTAAAATGGCTTCCTAAAGATAACAAATTGGAAGTACAAAATTTAGAAGTATATCTAAATCCTTTTTATCTTAGAGGAAAGAGTATAGATATAAAGAACGGCCGTTTAAAGATTTCTGGGGCAAATATTATTTTATTTTACGGCCACTGTAAAAATAACCTCTTAGATTTTAATATTTATTTTAAGGATATCGATATCGAAGATATTTTGGAAACATTCGCTAAAGAAAAAGCTTTAAAAGGCATTGGCGGTACTATCAGCGATTCCGATATTAAAGTCAAAGGCTTATTTTTAGAGCCCGAACTAACTGGCTCTTTTCAAATTGAAAAGCTTTATCGCAACGATATTTCCTTGCTTGATTCTAGCGGCGAAATAAAACTTATTCTCAAAAATATCGAGAATAATATCAAAATTTATGGCGATATAGAGGTAAAAACCGGCAAGATAAAAAGTAAAAGAAGCGCTGTTATAAAAGTTAATCCCAGCAAGATTATTTTTTCCGGCGATCCTAAAATACCTTCTTTTGATGCTAAGGGCCTAGCTAAAGTCGAAAATACCAAAATCGATATTACCTTAAAGGGAACAGTTAAAGAACCAGATTTAAAACTTTATTCCGATCCAGTCTATCCGCAGGATAAGATAGCCCTGATGCTGATGACTAATAAAAGCTGGGCCGGTACGGAAAATTCTTTGATGAATAAGGGCCAAGATTTAGGAGGAGTTAGCAGAGATTTGGTAGATTATTTTATCTTTGGCGGTTCCGAAAATAAAATAATACAGTACTTTCAAGATAAAGGAATATCGTTTAAATATGATACTAAAACTATAGGCACAGAATATAAGGTCACTGATACCATTGCTGTCGGAGCAGAAAAGGAGATAGCGGCAGATAAAGAAGATAAAGAAAATGCTAATGCCACTACTTCTGAAAACAAAGTAATTTTAAAATATAAAAAAGATTTTTAATTAAGATGGTTAAGACTAAAATTGTCTGTACTTTAGGACCTTCCAGCCAGAATACTACTACTTTACGTAAAATGATGTTAGCCGGTATGGATATTGCCCGGCTTAACTTTTCACACGGTACCCATAAGGAGCACCTTTTTCGTTTAGACTTGATAAGAAGGTTAAATAGATTATACCGCCGCCGGATAAGAATTTTACAGGATTTAGAAGGTTACCGTATAAGAATAGGGAAATTTGACAGCAAAAAAAAATTTATAAAGTTAAATAAGAGGCAAACGATATATTTAACTAATAATTACCATAATGTTAGTGATGAAGTTATACCTTTGGATTACGATGGGTCTTTACGGGATATCAAAAAAGGCAGTTTTATTTATATCGACGACGGCAATATCACTTTAAAAGTAAAATCGGTATCAAAGAGCCAGATACAGACAGAGATAATAACACCAGGTATTCTTAAAGAAAACAAAGGCGTTAATATTCCGGAAATTAAATTTAAATTTAAGGGTTTAACCAACAAAGATCAGAGAGATTTAAAATTTGGTATAGAACATAAGGTTGATTTTATAGCCCAGTCTTTTGTAAGGACCTTTAAGGATATTATTAATTTAAGAGCTTTTTTAGCCAATAATAATTTTGATACCTTGCTTATTGCTAAAATTGAGAGCAAGGAAGGTGTCCGAAATATCGATAAGATAATTGAAGTTAGTGACGGTATAATGATAGCACGGGGCGATATGGGTGTTACTTTACCGATTTATGAAGTGCCGCTAATACAAAAAATGATCATAAAAAAATGTCTCCAACAGAGAAAAATAGTGATTACAGCTACCCAAATGCTGGAAAGTATGACAGAAAATAAAAGGCCGACGCGGGCTGAAGTAAGCGATGTAGCCAATGCTGTATTAGATGGTTCAACTCACCTGATGCTTTCAGGAGAAACTGCGGTTGGAACTTACCCCATAGAGGCAGTTAAAATGATGAACGATATCATTAAATTTACGGAAAGTATTTTCAACAAAGAGGGGGATTATGAATTTAAGAGAAATTATCGAGAAAAGCAATAAGTTAAAAATTTACGAACAGCGGTGTCTTAGTGATGAGTATTATGAGGCGGTTATCTATAGTCAAGACCTTGGGGAGTGGTATAAGATATTCACCGCGATATTGGGTCCAGCGGCCAAGCCTGAAGGAACAAAGGCCAGTAAACAAGACCAAGATTTAGCTAAGGACTACGGTGGGATATTTGATAATCAGACTTTATTTAAGAAGGAAGAGGAAAATGCTATGGTTATAGCAATGTTTTGGCCTTGGCAAAATAAAATTTATACTACTATAAAAATAGCCTTTCTAGAGAAAAAGTAAAAATTGTTTTATAAGTTTTTTAGAACAGCATTTGGTCAAAACTGATACTTATATTTTATACTTTTAAAGAGTTATTTTTAGGTGTAGAATATTATAATATGTGGTGGATATTAGGTTTAATAGCTATCACTATTGGTTTAGTTTACCTGCTTAAAAAGCCCAAAGAATCTGCAATAGCTAGCCGCCTGGAAGGGTTAGAAAGCGATATCCAATCTTTAAGAGTGCCCGTGATTAATTACCTGGAAAGTTGTAAAAAAAGGTTAGAAACCAGGCTAAATGATTTTTCTGAAAATAAGAACCGGCTGCGTATTGTTACCCGAGAAGATATGGTCAAAGCCATTCATCTTTATGAAGACGATCTTACCCTGGATGAAAAGTATAAGCAATTATCAGAGAAATTAAAAGATAACCTGGGAAAAAGAGTAGAGTTAGCCACCAGCTATTACAATTTTTTATTTTTAATCGATAATTGGCGTAAAGACAATGCTAATTTAGGGGCAAATATCTTAGATAAAGACGGCTCGCCCAGCTATAACGCTATCGCTAAGCTACAGGAGATAAGAGATTATTTTAATAACCTATTAAAATCTTTAATATAATTTTTCTTCAAATTCTACCTTTTCCGGATATATTTTATTAATATTACAAATAGTATGAAAATTGGATATGGAAACATATGATTAAAACCATTCTAAAAAGGAATGTTTTAATTTGTGTAGGGATAGTATTATTATGGGTAGTACTATTTATTCCCAATAATGGTACAACGAGACAATTAGTTAAAGAAGAAGGAAGACATGCGCTTAGAGCAAAAGATATCTTAGAAAATGGCAAGTGGCTTTTGCCAAGAGTATCAGGCGAGCGTTACGTCAATAAACCCCCTTTATTTCCTTGGTTAATAGTAGCGTCTTCTTATATTACCGGAGAGCTAAACGAAATAAGCATACGTTTGCCAGGACTTTTGGCAACTCTTATAACTGGATTGTTAGTATTTTTCCTTGCTAGAAAGTATTTATCCGATAGCGCATCGTTTTTTGCTGTCTTTTTTCTTTTTACCTTGCCAATAGTTTTACGAAGCGCTACTTTAGGGGAAACCGACATACTAATTATGTGCAATTCTTTTGCTGTATTTTATTATTGGTGGCAAAAGTATTCTACAAAAAAATTAAAAATTAAGCATTGGATAGTAACCGGGCTACTTCTTAGTATCAGTACTTTAATCAAAGGCCCTTGCACGCAACTCTTTTTTTATGCTACTGTATTTTGTTATATCATTGTATACGACAGTATAGGAAAACATTTCAAAGGCTTGCTTATTTGTTTAGTAATTTCTTTTATTCCTTTAATAATCTGGGCATCATTGATTTATAAAACAGGAGATATAAAAATATGGGTGGTGCAAATTCTTCGTTTAGGAGATTACAGTAATTTCAATAACTATATTAAAAAGCACGTATACTATATTATAAAAATCATAATACACTACTCCTTTTGGATAATAATAGTTAGCATATTTTGGAGAGAAAAAATATTTTTAAAAATATTGAATATTTTCAAGGTATCTGATTTCTACCGCTTTTGTTTTTTGTATATTATTTGCGGTTCTATAGTTATTTTTTTTCTTCCTTTTCCAAGGCCGCGCTATATCTCGCCGATTGCCCCTATTTTAGCGTTAATAATGGGATTTGTGTATCAGGAAAGGGCTAAAAATAAAAAAAATATTAAGTTTATTTGGACTATAGTAGGTATAGTTATTTTATTGCGCCTAATATATCTTTTAGCTGTTGTGCCGTATGTATCAAAGAAATCATTAGATAAGCGCTACTACGCACATACAATATCAGCATTGGCAGAAGGTCATCCTATTTTTAAATTATCGCCCGAAGGACTTTATAATATGTTATTCTATATTGATAATAAGGTGATTACAATGTCACTCAGAGATTTTATGAAAACAGACGGCGTTTTTGTTTTAATAGAGTGCAGGCAAATGCCAAAGGTTATTTCTAAATCTAAAAAGTTTTTTAAATGGGACCTTATTTATGGTCCTTTCAAATATAGTGATAAGATGCTTATTTTTATGAAAGCCGAGAAGCTCTTTTAGCTAATTATTATGATATATTCTGTAGTCATACCCGTATATAACGAAGAAAAAACTGTCCGGCCGCTATATTTCCGTATAAAGGAAACGATGGATAAGTTGGCTAAGCCCTATGAGTTAATTTTCGTTAATGATGCTTCTTATGATAAAAGTTTTTTCGAACTAAACCAAATATCGGTAAATCCGGCTAATTTAGTAATTATAAATTTAGCCCGACATTTAGGCCAATCCGCAGCTTTACAAGCTGGCTTTAACATTGCTAAAGGAGAAATAATTATTACTCTAGATGCCGATTTACAAGTTGATCCTATAGATATCCCCAAGTTGTTAGAAAAAATAGAAGGAGGTTATGATTTAGTCTGTGGTTATCGCTATAAACGAAAAGATCCCAAAATTAAAATATATACCTCTAGGTTAGCGGTTTTTTTTCGCCGGCTTATCACTAGAGAAGAAATCCATGATCCCGGCTGCCCTTTGAAAGCTTTTAAAAAATCTGTTTTAGAGGATATATATCTTGATAAAGATATGCACAGATTCTTTACTCTATTAGTTAAAAAAGCCGGTTACAAAATCACCGAAGTTAAGATATTACATTATCCTAGAAAATTCGGTAAATCGCATTATAATAC
>JAGOLA010000121.1 GCA_017994375.1 Candidatus Omnitrophota bacterium
CGGTTATAAAGAGCACAATCAGCGCCAAGAAGCTTGCCGCAGACCTTTACAACATTGTTAATATTAAGAGTGGCATCTTGGCCAAAACTTAAAAAACACTTATTTATCTCTTTTAGGCGCCATTCGGTCAATTTACGTTCGGTAATATCTTCTCCAGTGCTTAAAGTGATAATGCCTCTTTCATCTTGTAAACAAGCATTATGCCAACGAATTAAACGTTCACTTTTATTTTTGGTTAATACTGGATTCTCGTAATATTCCGAACCTTCTAATTTTCCAGATAAAACTTGCGTTAAGGTGTTTCTGACTTGGCTACGTATTCTTTTAGGTATAAAATTTTCTACCCAGTTTTTGCCGATAATCTCGTTTTGTTCATAACCTAAAATTTGACTGCCGCGTTTGTTGATGAGTATTATCTTACCCTTCTTATCTAAAGCCACTACAATTTCTCCGGCAAGATCTAAATAACGCTGCAATCTCTCCTTTTCCTTTTGCAGTCTAGATTCTGCCCAAGAACATTGCTTACTGGTTATTTCTAACTCAGCGTTTCTCTGGCGTAAACTTTCCAGCTCTTCTAAAATCTCTTGTTTGGGACCGTCTTCCATTATCTTGCTCAATAAAACAGATAAAAAATAAAAGGCAGCCTCCCCTATTAAAGAAAGCTGCTTTAAAGCTATAGTACCTTCTTCATAAAACGGAGATATTATACCATAATCTAATATTTTAAGTCAACCCGTTGATATTTTGGCTTTAATTATTGCTTATTTTCAAGTGAAATTGTCTTTTTTTGGCGGGATATTTCGTAGCAGAAAACAGTACAAGCACTGCTTACATTCAGAGAAAGCGGCACGCCAGCCATAGGTATATGAATTTTAAAGTCGATATATTTTTTTATTCCGTAACGGATATCACTGGCTTCTGAACCAAATACACAGCATATTGGGAAAGGCAAGGTAGCATTGTTAATATCTTGTTCTTCACGGCTAAAAGCACCTACCACCCAGTAACCGGACTTTTTAGCTTGGAGTAAAATATTGGTAATATTAGGGACCATTGCTACCGGTATATAATTTTCCGCACCTTGAGCAACGTGTAAAACCGTATCGGTAACTTGACAAGCCTTATGCTTAGGAATAACTACGGCAAATCCGCCAAAGCAAGCAGCTACCCTTAGAATAGCTCCCAGATTTTGGGGGTCAAAAACCCTATCTAGAAATATTAAAGATAATTGCTTATCTTTAGGCTGATCTATCAAATCGTCTATTTCGGCATATTGAAATTTATCTACTTCAGCCACAATTCCGCCTAAAGAATCGGCGTATTTAACTTTACGTAATTGGTTTTGAGAAACCCGTTTAAGGAGTATTTTTTGAGAAGCTATTATTTTTTCTATAACCGGTGAAGAAAAATTATCGCTCAAAAATACCTGTTTTATGCTTTTAGGATTAGCTTTAAGACGCTCTAAAACTGAATTTTTTCCGTATAAAAACATACCGATTAAATTCCTAAACTAATGCATTATTTTCAAGGGTTCAGCAGTACTTAAATCCTGACGATAGCTGAAAGTATCACCGCTCCAGCTATAAACCTCCCAAAGAGGCTCGGCAGCATAACACCAGTATACTTGCTGGCCTTTAGCATTTAAAATCTTAGCGCTAAGATTGGAACTAGCAACTTTTATTATTACCGGTTCAGCCTCAAAATCAACCTCTATTCCACAATAACTCCCTTTATTCCAAATTAAAATATAATCGCCATCTTGGTATTGATAGATATAAATATGAGCATAATGCTTTTCTTTATGACTAAAAACTGCTACCTCATCAATACCGTCTTGGTTAAAATCTTTAAGCATTATTTTACCGGGATTAAACTCGTATTTGATAGTCTTTAACAGTGCATATCCTTTATCACTATCGGTAAATTTGTAAATCTGAATAAAATAGGCCGGGTATTTTTTAGATTTATCGGTATTATTATAAGCACCAAAGGAGATAAGTACCTCTTTTTTTGCGCGATCATCATCTAAATTACCTGTGGTTATTATCTCGTAGGTTTTAAATACAGGGCTATAGCTATATATACCACCCTCATATTCTATTTTATCCGGAATAGTTATCTTAGTTTCAGCAAAAATAAAGAAAGGTGATAAAAAAAGAATAAAAAATATAACCAGTAACTCTTTTTTCACCGTAAAATTTTTAAAAGGTAGGAATTTATAACAGCAGCAAATAATATCTAAGAATTATTATTTTACTTCAGAAAATAATCTAGATTTAAATAAAATATCTATGCTTGCTAAAATTTATCGCTATTCAATTTCGCTTAATCCTGTCTGGGCTGCAGAATTATTAGGATTTATAGTTAAAGCCTTTTGAAAAGCTTCTTTAGCCTTATCATACTTTTCCCTATCGCGATAGAAATAGCCCAGTTCTAGGTATACCCAATCATTATTAGGGGCTATTTCAGCAGCTGTTACGAATTGGCGTTCAGCATCGGCGTATTTTTCCTGATCGCTATATGCCCATCCTAAACCTACTTGGGCAGTAACATTACCAAAATTTAACCTTAAAGAGTTTAATAAAGCTTTTTCGGCTTGCAAATATTTTTCTTGTTCACGATAAAATAATCCTAATTGTTCATGGACCCAAAAATCATCCGAGCTTATATTTACCGCCTTGGCAAATTCTTCTTCAGCCTTTGCGTAATCTTCTTGATCGCTATAAACCCAAGCCAACCCAATTATAGCTTTAATATTCTGAGGATTAATCGCTAAAGCCTTTTCTAATGCATCTTTGGCTTCGGAATATTGTTGCAATCTGCGATACTCCCAGCCCGAATCTACTAATTTCATATCTTCGGTAACTACGGCAGGAGCTTTTGCTGACATTTGGCTGCAACTAACTACTATTAAACTAGAAATAATTACTAAAAAAAACAAACCAACGCTTCCTATATAATTTTTATTAAACATATCTACCCTCCTTTTTAAGTTTTATGATAAGACTTCGGCTGATAAAAGTCAAGAGATATTCTAAAAGCAACTTTCTCCCGACTCTGCCTCTTCACTATCCATATCAATATGCCAATTTCCTGTCCCTCGATTACCTATAGCCTTAGCGCAAAATCCTCCACTAACAGTTACGCTATAATCCCAGCCGCTAGTGACCGGTAAATCTAAATTTAATTTCTGACCGCAATCGGTATTACCATTACAGGCTATATATTGAGTAGTTTCTATCTGCCTCATTTTTTCAGCAGATTTAATAATCTTTAAAGTTGCCCAGGCTTCTTTATCGTAGGTATTTTGGCGAGCTTTAAAATATAAGGGTAAAGCTATGGTACTAAGT
>JAGOLA010000122.1 GCA_017994375.1 Candidatus Omnitrophota bacterium
TAATAATTTTTTATAAAAGAAATTCGGATTTTGAGCAATATTTTTATACTATACAGATACATAACTAATAATCAGGTGAGAATTTTGAACGCGTCTATTAGCAAGATTACTTATATATATATATATTATAGACAAAATAAATATTTTCGAAAGCTTATTACTATTTTTAACTTCTAGGTTAGAAAAAGAAATATTTATTTCTTTAAATGACTGCGTAAAATAGGCTATTGCCGGAAAAATTATAAAGATAAGGGGCAAACAGTATAATTTAAAACTAATATCTTTTATAGAAAATAATTCGGTGTTAATATATTTTAAAGCAAACAATCTTTTAAGTAAGGGAGGCGCTCCCAGAATATATTTAAAGTCTAATTGGCTTATAAACTCTGCTATGATTAACCAATTCCAAAAAATAAAAAGTATAGATGCTAAATAAATAGCTACTCTTAATATTAGCTTTTTTTGTTTCTCTAAAGCATAAGCATAAAGCAAAATAAATACTGGATATTCTGTGAGTAACAATCTAGCTCCCGGAGTACCTCCACCCCAAGCGCATCTAAAAGAAAGTATAAATACTTTTATAATTAAAGATACCGAGATGCAAAAAATAATTATTTTTTGCATAATATTGCCAGAAGAAACTTTAGAGTTTTTAAAGATATCGAATAATAATAATATCAAACCTAATACACAAAGATAAAAAATAGGTGAAGTATAGAAGAAACCTCTGTAGTGAGAAAAGAGTTGTTCAAAGAAATAAAAATCTTTGAACCTGTTAAATAACCCTAACTCTCCGATATGGAACGTGCCATATTTTAAATAATCATTAATAATTTTAAGGATATTTCCTGGTATAAGACCAATCAAAAAATATACTCCTAATCTCCAATGTATCTTCTTAAGAATAAGTAAGACTAAAAATAAAGTTAAGATAAAAAAACTTTGAAACCAGATATCGACCTTGATTATAAGACAAAAAGAAAAAAATAATCCATATAAAAACCAGAATTTTTCGTCCTTATTTATTATATAAATAAAAAACCAAATAGATAAAATAGAGAATAAAGCTGCCAAAATTTGAGCATTAGCTACCTGGAATAACGAGAAATAAAAAAACGGCGTTCCGAAAATAATAATCAAAGACGCTGAAATAGATACACCGTTCGAAAAAAAATTTTTGCAAAATAAAAAAGACAATAGTACCGTTAAAATACTAAATAACACCGTACTAAAAGACATGGCGAGTTTACTAGAATCTGTACCGGATATAGGTAAAAGGCCCGGAAAATTAAATTTTGCAGCTGTCTCTTTGATTACTTTACCGTAGATATAAAACGGCGCCCAAAAGATAACACCTCCATGGTTATGGTAATCCGGAGAATTATATGTCTTAGAAATCAATATTTTTCCTTCAGGAAAATAATAAGGGTGTTCTTCGAAACTCAGCTGATCTACAATATTAAGGTCACCGTCTAAAACTAAACTCTCAGTATAAGCATAATAAAGTGGTTCGTCCGGCCCATGAAAATTGGTATCAAATACAACAAATGCATATAAAAATAGGGCTAAAATAAATAATAGAGCGATATTCTTCTTTAATAAATTATTCATAATTTTATAAACTCTATTTATAAGAATAATATCTTAATTCTCTAAGAATATGCCTAAATTCTTGTAAAAATCCTCTGAAAGAACTTCTTATGTTTACCTCAGCATGGGTCGAATCCCAACATTTAAGAGTACAATTTTGTACTTTTAATCTTAAAGCATTAAAAGACGGAGATTTCCAAATTTCTTCGAGCGGCTTATTGCGTAAACTATCTTGTCCTTCAAAATCATCGCAAGGTGAAACTCGGCCCAAGGGGTCAACTGCACAGGATAAATAGCCAGCAGAGCAAGAATACCTAAGACAGTAATTCTTGCTGGAATTACCTATCCCTTTTAGAAAAGTGGCTGAATTTGTCAATAATTTAGAGCGTAATGCCGTATGGATATATTTATCTATCTCAGATTTTAACTCCGAGGCGTCATTTTCCTGAAAGATAAATTCAGCAAAACTATCTAGACTCTTATTTCTATGTCTAAGATTAGTGTGAATAAGGTCTATTTTGATTTGGTCCACTCCTAAGCTTTCCGCAAAAGGAACCATCTTATAAAGATCACGAAAATTCTTCTTAGATACTGCACAATTTATACCAACTTTAATCTTAGGCTCATATGTTTTTAATAATTTAATGCCTTGAATTACTTTTTCAAAACAGTCTACGCCTCTAAGCAAGTTATGAATATCCGCAGAATAACTATCGAGAGATACCGATATAGAATCGGGCTTTGCCTCTTTAAGCTTATTTACTGTTACTTTGTCTAAAAAAGTGCCATTAGTGCAGATATGAGAAGAAATCTTATTCTTTTTTATATACTTTATAATTTCAAATAAGTCTGGGCGTAAAAACGGCTCTCCGCCGGTAATAACAATAACAGCAGCATTTAAGCGCTTTGCAGAATCAATAAAAGAAAACCACTCTTCTGTCGAAAGTTCTTTTGAGAACAACTCCGCATTAACCTTCCATTGGTCGCAGATTTTACATTTTAAGTTACACTTATTGGTAATCCAAACAATTGGAAATAAAATGCTTCTGGGGGCAATTTTTAAATTTCGACAGATTATGCCTTCTAGAAATAGTAAAGATTTTTTATAAATATCTAGCATATCAACTTAATGCTGCATTGAGAACTTTAGATAAATATTTTATCTTGTCTTCCGGCATATCATCATGGAAAGGGAGATGAATCGTGCTGTTAAAAACAGAACTAGTATTTGGGCAATCATACCGGCCTAAAAGTTTACCGCAATCATCAGCGATTTCAGCTCCGATACCTGAATCTATCCCCCGATTGAGTAAATATCTCCTCGTCCGGACAGGATCAGACCGTAGGCGAGCTACAAAAAAATAATAATTTGGTAAAATATCTTTCCCGATATACTGAGGAATAATATTATTACTGAGTAATGATTTTAAAAAGCGAGCTTGTCTTTGCCTTTGAGCAATCCTTTGTTCTAAAGATTCCAATTTTTTAAGTCCAAGGTAAGCCTGAAAATTGCTAAAAGATACAATACTTGATGCTTTTTGTAACTTGCGGTAAATATTATAAATAGCTTTATTTAAAGCTGGTAAGCTCAATAAATAAAGTAAAGGGTAAGATAAAGCTACAGGCAATAGATAACTTTCTAAAAAAGCTGGCCAAATTTTCCTAAAAGGAATCTCATCCTTAACCCTGCGAGAAAAATAAATTTTTCGTACTTTCTCGGCTAAAAATTCATCATTGGTAGCTATCATT
>JAGOLA010000023.1 GCA_017994375.1 Candidatus Omnitrophota bacterium
GCTTAGACCATTTTTTCTTAAAACAGAATTTATCTTAGGCTGTAGTAGCCGTTATGCTCATTGGAATAATATTAAGAAAAAAGAAAACCAAGCCAAATTCTACCTTTTTGTGACCGCTCTTCCCGAATTCGATAATGAAACGATATTATATACTATTAATAATCTTTTGGTTGATAGAGTTGATAGAGAAATACCCTTGCCTTTTAGGTTGAGGTTGCATCCGCAAGCGATATTAAGTTTAGGCGTTAGAAATAGGATAAATACTTTGATAAAGAAAGGCTTTTTAGAGATTTCAGAAGGAAGGAGCCTAAAAGATGATATAGAAAATTCTATTGCGGTAATAGGAATGAGTTCAACTGCTTTGGAAGAAGCCCTTTTGTTAAATAAGCCAGTTGTGCAGTTAGATAATGATGATTATCTTTCCTATATAAATATTAATGGCATCGAAGGAGTAATAAAGAAAGACTATAGACAGCTTAGCGCTGATGATTTAGAAAAAGTGGCTTCTTTAAGGGTTGATAGTAAAGCGGCCAAAGATAAATTAGGATTAAATTTTCCCGAAGTTACCTATGAAATATTGTTTAACGGGGGAATTAACATTAAGGAAGAACAGTGTATAGCAAGCCAAAATTAAGAGTAGTGTTTTTTGCGTCGCATTCAACAACGCTTCTTAGACAATATTGGGAACAATTAAAAGACAAAGTAGAATGTTTTTGGATGACGGCTAACTCTGATGTTTATGCCGAGCTACAGAAAGCCGCGTATCCTAACATCGTTTTTAAAAGTCTTTACAGCCCGGAATTTAAACCACTAATCTTATATAAGATTTTAAGAAGAATTAAACAACGTCTGGCTAGTATTTTCTTTAAAAGATTGATACAAAAAACTATAAATGCATTAATGCCGAATATTATAATATCCAATACTACTCTTATTCTTTCTGATTATTTTTCTTCAGCAATGAAAGTTTTAGTGTTTCATTCTGTTCCTTATAAAAAATACATTATCATCGAAGAAACTTTAAAATACAACTTAGCTCTTCTTCCTAATGAATATTGTAAAAATGAGATAATCAAACGTTTTAAAACAGATAATACTGATAAGTTAAGAGTAGTAGGTTGGCCAAGGATTGATGACTTTATCAATAATAAATTCACCAAAGACGACAGGGACAATTTTGCTAAAAAAATTGGATTAAATTTGCAGCTAAAAAATGTTTTATATGCTCCTACCTGGGATTCCTTTCATGATAACGGTCTTTTCCCTAAGTCTTTTGGAAATGTTATTGATGCTTTTGAAGAATTTTGTAAAGAGTTAAAGAAGTTAAATATTAATCTGATAATAAGGTTACATTGTTTGGCCCATAAATTAATCGCAGACAACAGGCTTCTTCAGATAGCCGACAAATACAATGTCTGTTTTGTTAATGGTCGTATTGGAGGGTATCTAGATAATCTTATTGAACATTTTTTATGGATTACCGATGTTCTGATAAGCGATATTTCGGGAACAGCTACCGATTTTATGACTTTAAATAGGCCGATAGTCTATATTGAACCCGATAATAAAGATTTTAGTTGGCAAACAGCAGATTTACCTAAGGAATATAGAGCCGGAGTAGTAGCTAATTCGCTGTCACAGCTAATCGAAGGCGTAAAAGAATCTTTAAATAATCCCGAGAGATATAAATCCCAAAGAGAAGAATTATTAAAAAAAATATTTTATAGACCGGATGGATCTTCGTCAAAAAGAGCGGCTGACGAAATTTTAAGTTATTATCAAGAATTTTCGAATAATAAGGGCAATTTAAAGCTATAAGCGAGGAGGAGGAGATGAAAATAGTATATTCATATTATGTTTTGGATATTGTTCATACCGGCCATCTCTTAATGATGCAGAATGCTAAAGCTGTAGCAGGAAATGACGGTAAGTTAATAGTAGGTATTTTGACTGATCAATGCGTTTTAGAAAAAAAGGGCAAAAAACCGGTTCTTTCGTTTCCGGAGAGAATAGAATTGGCTAAAGCTATAAAATATGTGGATGTTGTGGTAGCTCAGGAAACCTACTCTCCTTTATCTAATTTAAAAGAGATTCAGCCTGATGTATTAATGGAAAGTAGCAGCCATAGCAAAGTTGATATCGAAGAGTATAGAAGATATATGGAGAGTATCGGTGGCAAGGTTATTGTTTTACCGTATTATCCTTCACAGTCTTCCAGCAACATTAAAAATAGCATAAAGAAAGATATAAGCTAGTTAAATAGGACAATCTAGCGTAAGATAGTTTAAAAGTTTTAACAAGAAGGAGCTAAAGATGGCTAAAACCACCGTATATAACAGTACTTTTTGGAAGATACGTTCTCAAAATTACAATAAACTTAAATGGGCAAAGAACCATTTTTATTTAAATAGCTTTATTGAAGCCGGAAATTTTAAGAAAACTGATATAGTTTTAGATGTAGGTACAGGCACAGGCATTGTAGTACATGCTATTTCTCCTTTAGTAAAAGAAGTCATCGGATTAGATAAATCCCAAGATATGTTAGAACATAGCAATTGGTTTGGAAACATGTATTTTATCAAAAGGGATATCTTAAATCCTATATTTGCCGATGAGGTATTTGATAAAATAACTTGCCGTCAAGTATTCCATCATATTTTAAAGTTTAGGCAAAAAGCTATGGATGAGTGTTATCGGATGTTGAAGAAAGGCGGGCTTATGATATTCTCCGAGGGAATTCCTCCCACAAAAAGAGTTAAAAAAGATTATATTAAAATTTTTCGTTTGAAAGAAAAAAGAGTTACTTTTTATGAGAAAGATTTAGTAAATTTGATGAAAAAGAGTTCTTTTAAAGATATTAAGGTTAAGACTATTTATCTTAAAAGGATGAGCGTAAAAAACTGGCTCATTAATAGTGGTCTTTCTAAAATTATCCAGGAAAAAATATATCGGTTACATGCCGAAGCAGCAGATTATTTCAAGCAAGATTACCATATGGTCCAAAAAGAGAGAGATTGTTTTATAGATATGAAAATGCTAATACTTACCGGAAAAAAGTAAAAAAAGGAGGTTATATGAGGGTATTTAAGTTATGTTTATTGTCTTTTATGGTATTTTTTTGTTATGTTTCGCTGATATACGCTAGTGATGATAGCGAGTATTGGAGTTCTTATAAGTTTAATTTAAAGTTAAATGAAAAGCTAAGTTTAAAGCTGATAGAAGAATTTCGCATGAAGAGCGATATGGGTAATTTTTATACTTATGTTCAATATGCCGGTTTAGGTTATAAAATTAACGATTATCTTGATACAGCATGTTTATACCAGTTAGTATCGTCTAAAAGTAACCAACGTTGGCCGGAAAGCCATCGAATAGATATGGACCTTATTTTGCATTTTAATTTAGACGAATTTAAATTATCCAACAGGTCTAGATTCGAACGTAATGCTACTAAATCTTCCTGGCTTTATCGGGATAACATAGAAATCAAAAGGACAATTGAATTATTCCATAAATTTTTTACGCCTTTTATCTCCAATGAATTCTTTTTAGATTTAGAGCCGGATTCTGGATTCCACGAAAATAGAGCTAGTGTCGGTTTCTCTACCGATTTTATTTGGGGTACAAAATTATCTATTTATTATATGGCTCGCGGAAAAAAAGCTCACGGCAACTGGAATAATTCCAATATTTTAGGGACAACAATAGATTTCTCGTTCTAATAATAAAAAAAGAGGTTGAAAAAATGAAAAATCGTAAAATATTTTGGAATATCTGGTCTTCTTATGCTACCTATTACTTTGGTAAAGTTAATCTAAGCATAGTAGTTCCGGCATTATTAGCTACCTATAAGGATTTAAGTTTATATAGCGTCGGTTTGGTATCAAGCGGATTCTTTTTTGCTTATGCTTTGGGCCAGTTTTTGCACGGTCAAATTTCCGAACGCCATAACCCTTTTATCTATATATCCTTAGGCCTTATTGGTTCTGCAATTATGAATTTGATTCTTGCTTTTTCTGCTGGATTTTTTGTAATGTTATTCATCGGCGAGATTCTTGACGGTTTATTCCAGTCAATGGGATGGTCGTCTTGCGTAAGGGCAAATGCTTTAACGCAAGATTCTAAAAATAGAGAAAATTCTTCCACAGTATTAGGAACATCGTATCAAGTCGGTAATTCTATAGCTTGGCTCATATCTTCTTTTGCAGTAGGAACATGGGGTTGGCATGCCGGATTTTGGGTTGCCAGCATTTTTTTATTTATCAGGGGAATACTGTTATTATTAACAAGGCCAAAAATACAAATAGCACCTGTTCCTAAGGCAAAAGTTCAAATAAAGAATACTTTATCTTTTCCGATCGTCTTAAGCGGTATGTCATTGTGTTTGTTAAATATGGTTAGGTATGGTGTTATTACCTGGATACCGTTATATTTATTTCAAATACAAAATCTTACGGTAAAGCAGATGGGTAAAGTTGGCCTCAATGTTTTCTTGATTCCTATTGCCGGTGTCTTAGGCACTCTTGTTTATAATAAAATTCGCATGAATAGAGATGTTATCACAATAATATCTCTATTGATGTTAGCAATTAGCTTAGTAATATTGCCATTCACTAAAGATTTATTAGCTATCTTAATGCTACTGGTTGGAGGATTTTTTCTCTATGGGCCGCATGTATTTTTAGTAACTACTTTTCCTACTCGTTTTGTCGATAAACAGGTAGTCGCAGCTTCTACCGGATTTATAGACGGTATGGGCTACGTCGGAACGGTCTTGATAGGAATCATTGTACCTTTTTTAGTTAGCGGTAGCAGCGGTGAATGGAAAAATGTTTTTCTATTCTGGGCAATTCTTTCGGTCCTAGTAGCTATTTTTGTGGCTATAGTTTATGTCAGAAGTTTTAAAGATAAAACAGTAGATTTTTTAAATATTAAGTCTTAGGTAAAGTTTTTAAAGCATAAAATTAGGGAGGATATCCAAATGCCAAAACCGAAAGTAGTAATTCTTTGTGGAGGAAGAGGAACACGTTTGAGAGAAGAAACTGAAATTCGTCCTAAGCCGTTGGTAGAAATCGGCGCTCGGCCAATACTTTGGCATATCATGAAGATTTACGCTTATTATGGATATAATGATTTTATCCTTTGTTTAGGATATAAGGGCTCAATGATCAAGGAATATTTCTATCATTACCATCTTTTAATGAATGATTTTACCGTAAAGTTAGATAGTAAAAGAGAAGTAATTTTTCATAATCAAAGTGATGAAATTAACTGGAATGTGACTTTAATAGATACTGGCTTAAATACTTTTAAGGGCGCAAGGATAAAAAAAATAGAAAAGTATATTGATACTGATTTATTTCTACTTACTTATGGCGATGGTGTGGCTGATATTAATATAAAAGAGATAGTAAATTACCATAAAAAACAGGGTAAAATTGCTACTCTTACCGGTGTCAGGCCACCTTCGCGTTTCGGAGATTTGATAGCCAAAGAAGGAAAAGTATTAAGCTTTACCGAAAAACCCCAAGCGTCGGGGGGTTTAATTAACGGAGGATTTTTTATTTTTAATAAAAAGATATTTGATTATTTGACTAATGATGAAGATTGCGATTTTGAAAAGGGGGCTTTAGAAAGGTTAGCTAGAGAAGGAGAACTTTCTGTTTATGAGCATAAAGGCTCTTGGGAGTGTATGGATACTTATCGCGAGACAGAACACCTTAATGAACTTTGGGATAATAAAAAAGCCTTTTGGAAAGTATGGTGAAATCTAACGTGATGAATATTTTAGTTACCGGCAGTAAAGGCTATATTGGTTCGGTTTTATGCACAAAATTAGCCGAAGAAGGTTTTAAGATAAAAGGCTTAGATACTGATTTTTATCAAGGATGCAACCTATTTAATTGCGATAACTCTATAGAGCATATGTTTAAAGATGTCCGCCATATAACTAAAGAAGATTTAGTAGGTTTTGACGCCATAATACATTTAGCTGCTTTATCTAATGACCCTATAGGTGCACTTAATCCTAAATTGACTTATGATATAAATTGCAAAGCTTCTATCCAATTAGCTAAATATGCTAAAGAAGCCGGTGTGAGAAGATTTATTTTTTCTTCTTCTTGCAGTATCTATGGTATTTCTTCTTCCGAAATGATAGATGAAGCTGGTCGGCTTAATCCGGTTACCGAATATGCCAAGTCTAAGATAAAGGCAGAGCAAGAGATAGCTAAATATGCCGATAGTAATTTTTCGCCGGTATTTTTAAGAAATTCTACGGTTTACGGTATTTCTCCTAGGCATCGGGTAGATTTGGTAGTTAATAATTTGGTAGGTTGGGCTTATGTAACCGGAAAAATTCGGATTATGAGCGATGGGACACCTTGGAGGCCATTGATACACCTAGAGGATATTTGCCAAGCTTTTACCGTCACTTTAAAAGCGCCTAAAGATTTGATACATAATCAAACGTTTAATGTTGGTAGTAATAATTCTAATTATCAAATCAAAGATATTGCTGATGTGATACAAAAAGTTATGCCTGAATGTAATATAGAGTATACCGGCGAACACGGTTCGGATTCACGAACTTATAAAGTGAATTTTGGCAAAATTAATAGGGTTTTAGGCGATTACTTTAAGCCTAGTTGGAATATCGAGAGAGGAGTAAGAGAAATTTTAAAAGTTTATAAGGCTAATAAATTAACCAAAGATGATTTTGACAGCGATAAATTTACCAGATTAAAAAGAATCAATAAGTTATTAGAAAATAATAAAGTAGATAAGAAGTTGTTTTGGATACATGGTTAAACAAGATAAAATCAAAATTTGTGATGCCTGGAATAAGCCAATTCATGCCGACTTTTTTGATGGCGGGGCGAATCTTCCCTTAAGGATGCTAAAAAAAAGCTACGAGAGAACCAATGAAATATATTTATTTAAGAACAATCAGGCACCAATTCAAGGGAAATCTTTCGTAGAGGTAGGTTGTGCTACCGGAGAATTATACCGCTACCTAAATGCTTATTATCCGAGGTTTAAATATTATGGTTTCGATATTTCTAAAGCTGCAATAAATCGTGCTAAGAAAAAATATCCTAGAGGTAACTTTTTTATTTGCAATAAAGATTTATCTGATATCTATGATTATTGTCAAACGCCGGCAGTTTTATTTGCTAGAGATGTAGTTTTGCATCAGTTAGAGCCATTTAATTTTTTAATGAAATTAATTTCTATTCCAAAAGAAGCAGTGATCTTGAGAATAAGAACTAGAGATAGAGGCGAAAGTGTTTTAGACCCCGAATTATCATGTCAGTGGCATTATCAAGAATGGGTCCCCTATATGATATTGAATATCGATGAAGTTATCGATAAGATTAGAAAAGAAGTAGCTTTTACTTCAATACTAGTTTTAAAAAACTACCAACAATTAGGAGGTTGGAATAATAGATTTTTACCCAAAGATTGTTATTATTCTGAAACTGGGACTGCAGAAACATCGATATTCATTAAGTTAGCAGATAAAAAGATACCCAATCCCTTTATTGCAATTCAGTCAAAATCGGACACTTATGATTTTAATATTTTTGAAAAAATTATGATCTCTGTCTATAAAAAATTTGGTTGAAGGTAGTTTTGATAAAAGGTCATTATATATACTTAAAAAGTAAATTTAAAAAGGTTGATAATAATTTATTTTGGCGAAAGTGTTACCAGGTATTATAAGCTGTTACAACTCCAAACAGTTCTAAAAAACAGAAGTTTATCTTTTGGAACGAGGTGAAATCCAAATGACCAAAGATATTAAAATTAATGATGATAGTGAGTTGCTTAAGATTATGATGGATGACTATTGGATTCAAGACAAAAGAAATCAGGCCGATGAATTTTGGAAGAATTACGAAATATGGAATTTAAGGATGTTGCAAAATTATGGCTTAAGAGAATTCCTAAACAGATCTAATTCTTTCGGAGGTATTTTCACGAAGAAGTCTATTTTTCCTGAGAAAATTTCTTATTTTTTTAATTTAATTGCTATTGAGTCAAAATTTACAAAAATTTGTCAAGGTTTAGGCTTAAAAATATTTCTGTTTAAGAAAATTGCATACAATTTTCTATATAAGTGGGTCCGGGAAGATCCTGATGCTATACGGCAAAGATATGGCGATATGATATTTCAACTATTGCATATTTTACCTAATGGTGGTCGACTTTATGAATTAAATGATGACCTGATAGGCAATCCTTCAGAAATATTAAAGTTTGGAGATAAATATTATAGTTTAAATTTTTTAGAATACTTTTGGAAGGCTTTACTTTTGGAAAAATACTTAGACCTTTCGCATCTAGATTATTTTTTTGAAATCGGAGCTGGTTATGGTGGACAAGCGGATGTCCTTTTAAAAATGTTCCCTAATTTGAGAATATGTATTACTGACATTCCTCCCCAATTATATGTTATTGAACAATATCTTAAAGCTTTGTTTCCTGACGATGTTTTGGGGTATAAGGAATCTAAGAGGTTACAATCTATAGATAAAGGCACTTTTGCAGATAAAAGGATTATCGTGGTGGCTCCGTGGGAAGTCAAAAAAATTAAAGATAACACTTTTGAAAATTTTACCAATCAGGCAAGCTTTCAAGAAATGAGCCATGAAACTGTAAGGTGTTATTGCAGAGAATTGAATAGACTTGTTAGCAATGGAATATTCTTATTTGAACAAAGAGAAGGTTGCGGGGGGGTTAAGAATCCAGTTACAAAGAATGATTATATCGAGTATTTAACAGCATTTAAAATAGTTGAAAGCAAAACAACTTTATTAGGTGGGCATTTGGGGAATGATCCCAATAGGCCGTTCGGTCATAATGATATTTATGTTTTTAAAAAGACAGCATAATTCTACAAACAAAGCAGGTTCAAAAGGAGGTATTTTAAATGACTAAACAAATAGAAGGCGTAAAAATTATTCCTTTAAAACAAATTCCTGATGAGCGTGGAAAGATTATGCATATGCTTAAGTGTACTGATCCTCACTTTGAGAAATTCGGCGAAATATATTTTTCGGTGGCTTATCCCGGAGTGATTAAAGGATGGCATTTGCATACTAAACAAACCCAATTTTATGCGGTTATCTCTGGAATGATAAAGTTGGCTTTATACGATGAAAGAAAAGATTCTAAAACCTATAAAGAATTAATGGAAATTTTTAGCGGCGAGGATAACTATCAATTGATTAGGATTCCAACAGGAGTAGTTAACGGCTATAAAGTTATCGGCATAAAACCGGCTATCGTAGCTAACTGCGCTACTTTGCCGCATGATCCTGATGAGATGGTTAGGTATGACCCACTCAACAGCCATATAAAGTACGATTGGAGTCTTAAAAATAAATGAAAGAAAAGATTTTTATTACCGGAGGGGGAGGTATGCTTGCTTCTCAAATAGAAAACTTTTATAACCTAAAAGGAAAGAATGTTTCGGCGCCTACTCATGCTCAGTTGGACGTTCTCAATAGCGCCGCGGTTAGAGAGGCTGTTATATCTTTTAAGCCGGATTATGTTTTTCATACTGCTGCTTTGCATGTTGATGCTAGCGAAGAAAATCCTCAATTAGCTTTTGAACTTAATGTTAAAGCTTCCGAAAGTTTAGCTAAAGTTTGTTCTAAAGTCGGTTCAGTTTTGATATACATCAGTTCCTGCGGGTACTTTGGCGATGAAATAAGGTATTATGTTGAATCAGATCCTGTTGTATTAAAGACAGTGTATGCTCGTACAAAGCATGAAGGTGAACAATTATCTCTTAAATTTAACAAGAAGACTTTTGCTATTCGTCCAGGATGGTTATTTGGTGGAAAGATAACTCATAAAAAGAATTTTGTTTATCAGCGCTATCTGGAAGCAAAGAAATCTAAAATAGTAAAGTCAGCTTCTGATAAATATGGATGTCCAACCTATGTAGAAGAATTGGTAGAGAAGATGGATGAAATAATAAGAAGTAGCCAATTCGGATTATATCACTTAACTAATAGCTGGGGATGTACGCGTGCTGAATATATCAAAAAAATAATCAAAAGCTGTAAATTAAAAACAGAAGTTGAGCCGGTTGATTCCAGTCATTTTGCACGTAAAGCCAATGTCCCTAATTGCGAATTATTAAATAATTATAATATGAGAAATTTAGGATTATCTCCGATGTCACCCTGGGAGGAAGCAGTGGAGCGTTATATAAAAATTATGCTAAAGGAAATAAATTAATGGAAAAAGATCCCTTAATATCAGTGGTAGTAGCTACCCATAATCACGCTCATTTTTTGCCGGAATGTCTAAATTCGATAAAAACTCAAACTTACGGTAATTATGAACTTATAGTGGTAGATAACGGCTCTACCGATAATACTAAAGAAGTCGTAGAAAGCTTAAGTTGGAATAGGTTACACTACTACTATCAAAGTGATACCGGTTCAGTAGCAGGCCCCAGAAATACCGCAATTAAGTTAGCTCAAGGCAAATACATAGCCTTTCTTGACTCTGATGACCTTTGGTATCAAGAAAAATTACAGGAAGTAGCTAAGGTTTTAAAAGATGATCCCGAGATAGATATACTTTCCCATAATTTAATTCAAAGAAAAAATGGGAAAATTGGCCCAATTATGCGCGAAGGCCCTGTCAAAAAGGATATGTTTAAGCACCTACTAACTATTAATTGTCTTGCCGGAAGTGCCGCAGTAGTAAAGAGAGATATTTTATTAGAAATAAACGGCTTTGATGAAAATAAGGATTTTGTTCACGTCGAAGATTATGAAACTTGGTTAAGGATAGCTTATAGGCACGGAAAGTTTTTTTTTATCGATAAAGTATTAGGTGAATATAGAGTCCATGATTCTAATTTAAGCCATGATTTTAAAAGAGCCCTATTAAATGAGATAAATGTCGTAAATAAGCATTTAAAAAATTTTAAAAGTAGAATTCCTTTTCATAAGGAATTTATTCGTAGCATACCGCTTTCTCGGATATTTCTTACTATGGGAATGAAATATTTTTCTCAAGGTAAATATTTTAAAGGTTTAGTTAACATAGTAAAATCTTTTTTTATCAACCCCATTTCCTTAGTGCGATTTTTATTCCTTGGTTTTATCAAGGTATTGTTAAAAATAAAAGCTTTCATAGTTAGAAAAGAGAATTTATTTACTTGAGTTTAAGATGAAATTAGAAGTTTTTAAAAATAATATTGAGCAATTTTATGATGAGAAATACCGTGGTTCATACATGCAAAAGCACCAAGGTTTAGCGGTTTTAAGGATAAAAGAGGTGTTAGAAAATATACCTATTAAAGCAGATGGTATTCTTGATTACGGATGCGGCCAAGGAGGTTGGATTAAAGAGTTAAAAAATAAATTTCCTAATAGCAATATCTACGGAATAGATATATCTCGGGTAGCTATCCAACGGGCAAAAGAAAAATTTCCTAAGTGCAATTTTTGTTATTTTGACGGCGATAGCCTTCCTTTTTCAGGAGAATATTTTGATTTAATATTTTCATACCATGTCTTTGAACACGTAAGCAATATTAGTAAAACTATTAGTAATATCTCTTATCTTCTTAAGAAAAACGGCTATTTATGCGTAGCTTTTCCTTGTGCTAATAGGAATTCCTTTGAAGAGCGAATTACTTCTTTAACTAAAAACGGCAAAGAAGAAATGCTAGAAGGGGAAGAAAGGTTTTTTTATGAAGGCATTGAGCATATAAGAAGGATGAAAAGCCAAGATTTGATTGACCTTTGCGCTAAAAACAACTTGTGTGTATACAAAGAATTTTATGCTCATCAGTTTTGGGGTGCAATAGATTGGATAAGTAAATCACAAACATCCTTTATAAGAGAAATCTTCAATTACAAAAAGGGGATTAGTCTTAAAGCGGCAGTTAAACTGTTTTTTTTAAGAATGATATTTCTTATGCTTAGGTTACCTATTAAGCTATACACGGCAGACATTATAAAGCATATAAAACTTACCAAGAGTTATTTAAAAAAAGCTATATTAATTTCTTTATTTCCTTTAAAAGTATTAGCTGGCGTGTTAGGAAAAACTATAGAGGCCATGGCTATTTTAGAGTGGAAGTTTTCTAAAACAAAGAGAAACGGTTCTGAACAGTTCTTTATATTTAAAAAGATACAATAATTTTATTAGTAAAATAGCTTAAATGAAGAAATTTATTCTTGTGAACATACCTTCGATGGAGAATGCTTACCATAGCTTTAGAGATTTTGCAGCTATTCCTTTGCCCATAGGCATTACTACTATTGCTGCGGTTTTGGAAAAATTGGATTATGAGGTCAAGATTATCGATGGCGATGCCGAAAATCTTAGTTTTGATGAGACGTTGAATAAAATAATTAGTGAAAAACCGGACTATATAGGATCAACTACCATGACAGCTACTATGAATATTGTCGGAGAATTTTATTCTCAGCTGAAAGAGAAGCTTCCGAATATTAAAATTATCGTCGGAGGGCCACATGCCTCCGCTATTCCGGAAGAAACTTTAAGGGAATTTGCCGATATAGACATCGCTGTAGTCGGAGAAGGAGATGAGACTGTTATAGAACTTATGCCGGTTTTGGAAGACAAAGGCGATTTAAATAAAGTCAATGGTATTGTATTTAGAAATAATGGGCAAATTGTTAGAACAGCTAGGAGATTTCCGATAAAAGATTTAGGAAAGTTACCGCTACCGGCATTTCATTTACTAAAATTCAATTTATATCGTTCTTATGGTTGGAATGGTTGGGCAAACGGCCATAGGTCTCCAATAGGAGTAGTTTTTACCTCCAGAGGGTGTGTGGGAAAATGTAATTTTTGCGGTTCTAATTGTATTTTCGGTCAAGGAGCGCGTTTTTTCCCGTTAGAGAGAATAAAAAATGAAATTGATATTTTAGTCAATAAATATCAAAGCAGAATTCTTTATTTTCAAGACGATACCTTTACCGTGAACCGCAAGATAGTCGAAGAAATCTGCGATTATCTTATTGATAAAGGGTATAACCGCCGTTTAGAGATTATGGTTTCAACCAGGGTAGATTTTATTCATGAGCCGACACTGCGAAAAATGAAGCAGGCCGGTATTCGCTGGATTTGTTTTGGTGTCGAAAGCGGTAGCCAAGAAATACTTAATAGAATGAATAAGGAGGTTAGTCTTAAACAAATAAAAGACGCTTTCAAGATAGCAAATAAAATAGGTTTTTATGTAGTCGGAAATTATATGATTGGAAGTTTGGGAGAAACGTGGAAAACTGCTATGGAAACTATTAATTTGGCTTGTAAATTAAAGCAGGATTATGCCGCTTTTTCTATAGCTATACCTTTCCCCGGTTCAGAGCTTTATCAGCACTGTTTAAATAACTCCATTAAACTTCCTAGATGGAATGATTTTGGAAATGTTAATACTCCACCAATACCTTTGAATAGCACTTTAGATGCCGAAAAGTTGATGGAATTACGTTCAATCGCTGTTAACCGATTTTTTAAAAGACCTGAATATGTATTATCTATACTTTGTAAATTTAATGCTATAACGGTGATAAAAGACTTTTTAAAAATGTATTTTGCAGTTTATAGAGAAAGGAAATCCGGTAGGTTTTAAATAATGAATAAGATAGAGGCTTTTTTTAATCTAAAACGTAACAGAATATTATTACTTATTTTTTTAACAGCAATGATATTAAGGATAGGTTGCAATATTATCAGGCAAGAGTTATTCTTTGATAAGCCATTTTTAATATTTCATAGCGGCCAAGGCGATGATAGGAGTTCATCGGATTCTATTTGGTATACCGAAGCTGCAAAAGGGTTTCTTAAGGGTAGAGGAGTAGTTACTATGGGTTTAAATATTATTCCTCCTGATAATCCCAAGAGTTTTCCCTACTACGCCGACCTAAAAATAATAGATAATGACTATTACCTTCATAAGAATATCCCTCCCTTATACCCTTTATTTTTAGCTTTGTGCTATTTTTTAGGAGGAGTTAATACCTTAGCTTACTTTATTCCACAACTTATTCTTAGTTCGTTGACCTGTTTATTGGTTTATTTGATTGCCGAAGAAATTTTCAATAAACCAGTGGCTTTGTTGGCGGGTTTGGTAGTAGCTTGTTATCCTGACTTAATTTTCTGGACTAGTTTTATACGCACCGAGACCTTATTTATTTTTTTACTGACACTAAGTTTTTGGTTATTGATGAGAGGAAACTCTAAAGATAATCCTTTTCTGATTTATATTGGCGCAGTTACTATTGGTCTCGCTGGGTTGACCAGGATTACCATTATCCCTTTCTTGCCTTTTATTTTTCTCTGGCAATCATATTATTCTTCTGACAATCGAAAGAAAAATTTTAAAATTGCTTTAGTGATGGTATTAATTATTTTTATAGTCTTATTACCTTGGGCTTTACGTAATTTTATTCTCTTTGGTAAATTCACTGTTTTGACTGAAGAAGCCGGAATTTTAATCGGGACTGCTAATTTACAATATGATCATTCCAAAATTAATTACGGCTACGATTCTCACGATCATTTAATTTTAAAAACCTTAGTATTTGTTAAAGATAATTTTAAAGAATATCTATCAAGTTGCTTACGCCGTTTTTTAATTTTTTGGAGCCCTTTTACTGCAGTGATGCAGCCGTTAGCTAAATTATATAAAGGATTAGCATGGATTATAATTTTTCCAGCAGCTTTTTGGGGAATGCTTGCTTCACGAAAAAGCCGGGGTAAGGGCGGTTTACTACTGGTTATTTTTATTTTTTATTATGCTTTACTACACGCTGCCAGTTATGCCGATTTAGGTTTAATATACCGTTACCCTATTTCGCCTTTTCTTTGTATTTTTGCCTCTTATACCTTTTATAATTTCTATAAAAAGCAGATGATGCTAAAAAATAATAATCATAAGTGAATACTATGAAAAAAAATATCTTGATAATCATACCGGCTTTTAATGAAGAAAAAATAATCGAATCTACAGTTAATAACCTTAAAGCATACGGCTATAGTAATATTTTGATAGTCGATGACGGAAGTAATGATAAAACTTCGGAAATTGCCGCTAAATTAGAGGTATTTTTAGTGCGACATTTGATAAATAGAGGAGCAGGATTAGCTTCGGCAACCGGATTTGAGATAGCAAAAATCCTTAATCCCGAAATTGTAGTTACTTTTGATGCCGATGGACAGCATAATGCTGCTGATGTTGAAAAGTTAATAAACCCTATTTTAAGA
>JAGOLA010000123.1 GCA_017994375.1 Candidatus Omnitrophota bacterium
AAAGTCCCCTTAGGGCAGCTAAATTTTAAGCCCTAACCTTTAGTTTACACTACCGAACATTTCTTATTCTACTCTAAAACAAAAGATTCCGCAACTATTTTAACTACAGAGGGTTATAATTATTGGCTTTACATGTTTTTAAATAGGAATAAAATATAATTATAGCTTAAGAACCATTTATTAATTGATAGCTAACTACTAAAAACTTATGCATTTATCAAGTTTCTTGATTAAGATAATCTCCGGAATAGATGCCCTACTTATGAACACTATTTTAGGTATTTATTCAAAGGAGAACCATGACTTCTTCTTTATTGAAATAGGGGCTTCCGACAACATAGAAACGGATCATATCGGGAAATCCATCTTCAAGTTTAACTGGCGCGGGATAATAGTTGAACCGGTGCCATATTTATTTGAAAAATTGACCAGAAATTACGGGACAATTAACAGACTGATTTTTGAGAATGTTGCGATAGCAGAAGAAAACTGCGAAAGGGACTTTTATTATGTTAGCGGACAGAACAGTGGAATATCTAACTCTATAAAAGGAATAGGCTCTTTTTCTATAGATCATATTCACAAATTTAACTTCCCCCGGAAAGAAAAGGATATAGTATCCCAGAAAATAAAATGCTTAACTTTCGAAGAATTAATAAGAAAACACGAAGTAAAGAAACTGGACTTACTGCAGATCGATACCGAAGGCTATGACTATAAGATATTAAAAACAATAAATTTCGAAAGAATAAAGCCTAAGATCCTGCATTATGAATTCTGCCACCTCAACAAAGAAGAACAGTTAAAAAGCGTAGACCTGCTTCAATCAAAAGGATATATTATAATTCGCAAGAAAGCCAACATACTCGCATTCCTTAAGCCGGGAGGCTCCTTAATTCTTAATATTCTTATCGGTGCCTACCGCTTCCTGAGCTTTATATTCTTGAAGTCAAAACTTATTAAAGATTAGATACTAATATACGCTGGAACCTCTCGATAATTAATAAATCGAAAATTCCGGCATTTAAATCATCTCACTCTCAAAAACATTCCCGAGTAAATTAGCTCATTCCCCTTGAACGAATTTTGCAGCTGGTTAACAAACAAACACTGGAAATCTGTGTATAGCGTTAGCAATAATCATCTAAACCTATAGTTTACTACTCATGCTCAATTAGCCGTATTGCCAGCTTCTTTAGTCTCTAAACTCTCTCCTGTTTTCTCATTATGTTCATGATGGCCATCATACTTTAAAGCGGCATTATAGATATTTTCTACATAATGCATAAAATCAACATATGCCTCTACATATTCTCGCCCTTTCTCGACGGTTTCATCTTTTTGCTTTACGGTTTTCATAACGCGATTAAATCTTTTTTCAATACCTGCATTTATATGTTTAGTTAATTCATCGGTAGAGCCCGTTTCTATAGCTTCATCGGAAATTCTTACTATAGGCTCAACTTCTCCTGCAGGTTTAAGGCCTTCAAACGATGCGCCTTCGCCTGCCCTATGTATCCGCACCAGTTCAGAAAAAAACTCCATTTCGATAGCCTCTTTATCGTTAGGATTGCGTGTTATCTTAGCTAAAGTTTTATTAAAGGCATCTTTTATTTCTTTTTCGTTACTTATTTTGACCCATTTCAATACAGGCGTTACATCCTTTCTCTCCAACGCTATCCTTGCATCATTTATAACAGGACCATCTAACGTATCACAATGAGTATACGCTGCATTCGTGATAACAAATAGGGAAATAAAAAGAATCATGACTAAGATTATATTTTTCATATTTACACCTCCAAAATTATTTTACTCCAAAACAAAACCCTCCGCAACATGATTTGTTACAGAGGGTTAAAAAGTTCCTCGATAATGGTAAATATCCGAACTTTTTTGTAAATCTTTATATAGGGTTAAACCTTAATAAACAAGGAAATCGCTTTAGTATAGTTTTTACTTAGTAACACTTACTTACCTGCAGTATTGTGCCGATACTTAATTACCCTGACCTTCTCAAGAGTAATTAATCCTTCAGTAACGACTTCATCTAAAAATGGAATTAAGGTATCTAATTTTTCTTCAGTATCGACAATTTCAATGACAATGGGCAAATCTTCGGAAAGCCTCAAGATTTTAGCTGAATGCATACGGCTGTCCGCGCCAAAACCCATAACTCCACGAAGCACCGTAGCTCCAGCTAAATTAAGCTCCCTTGCCTTAATAACAATCTGCTCATAAAGAGCTTTTCCCTTATACTGGTCTGTTTCTCCTACAAAGATACATAAAAGCATCCCTTCTTCGGGTAGTTTCATTCTACACCTCTCATTTAAACAAATTCATCAAACTCTTCGAGGCAATGTAACCAGCAAAGACCGCCCCAAGACTTAATATTACCGAAAGTGTTATGTTAGTAATGGCAATGCGATATTCCCCATCCCTCATCAGGCTAAATGTCTCAAGGCTAAAAGTTGAAAATGTTGTATACCCTCCTAATAAACCCATAAAGATAAACAACCTAACATTCGAAGAAATGGTAAACCTGTCAAAGATACCCCAAAGAAAACCTATTACCAATGAACCGGTAACATTCACCACAAGCGTACTTACAGGAAAAACTCCGTTTGAAAAACGATAATCCAGGCCACCCATTATGTAGCGCGCAAGCGTTCCTATTGCACCGCCTAAAGCTACAACAAAAAACCTCAACATAAACTAATATCTCCTTTCTATTCAGTAGGAGTTATCAGCCTGTTGAGGCAGTTAAATCGGCGAACCCCATCGCCATTCTTAAAGAAGTTCGGATTTATATAAAAACTCCCCGAAAGGGGTAGATTCCCGAACTTTTCTATAGAGCTATTTGCCGGCTTAAATAACTCGAAGAACGGCCAGCGGTGGCTTGTTCATTATTAGCTTAAGCTACGCATGCAAAGCTTCCAAAACCGTTTTAGGGCTTATTTCTGCTATCTTAAGTAATGCCAATGCCGGCCCTTCGGGTTTTCTCCTACCTTGTTCCCAATTCTGCAAAGTATCAACGCTAACTCCGATCATATGGGCAAAGGTAAGTTGTGACGCATGGAGCTTCCTTCGGATTCTCTTTACAATTATGGGATGAAACTTAAAAACCCTGGAGGCTTTTAGCTTTCCGCCATGTATCTTTCTTGCCTGATCGATACTAGTTAATAAATCTTTAAAATCCTTATTTTTCATAGCGCGCCCTCCTTTACGTATTCGCTCAATATTTTTATCTGTCCCTTTG
>JAGOLA010000124.1 GCA_017994375.1 Candidatus Omnitrophota bacterium
GTCCTGGCGGATATCCTTTAACAGCTTCTCATCGGCATAAATAATCCCGTCAACGCGCATGCCAGGCTTATAAGATTTCGGGATCCTCCAGCGAAAATCATCAATCTTCTCTAAATTGACCTCAGACATCCAGAATCACCTCTGCTTCCCAACCGGATGCTTTCTGCGCGACTTTAAGCTGATGATAGGTGGCCGCCTTGATCTCGGTATTTATTTTATAATTATTTATACTGCTGCCCACGGCAATTGCCTCAATAGAATTATCCTCCAGCCTGCTGACCTTAATATTATGAAAAACCAGCCCTTTAGCTGCGGATAACGATAGTAATTCGTTTAGCCAATCAACAAAAAGCCCTTCCAAGTTGTCCGCAGAGAGCCTAATGCTGATATCGGTATGAGTTTTGTCTTTAGTGAATTGCTTACGGGATGAAATTTGGAATAGGGCAAGTCCGGAGTTTTTAAACAGGCTCTCTAGATCTTTTCCTTTTATCCGGACGCCGAGATCCGCGGTATGCTCAAAAACCTCGTAATGTGCCATAGGGATAATTATACCTTAACTCCTAAGGCGATACCAATAAAAAATCCCCTAACTTATTTTAAGTTAAGGGATTTTAGATGGTGGGCCATGTAGGAGTCGGACCTACGACCTTGACATTAAGAGTGTCCTGCTCTACCAACTGAGCTAATGGCCCTTAAATTCCAACCTGTTTATTATCAATCAGTTCTGATAAAGTAAAAAATCTCCTATTTTCAAGATTTACAATTTCCTGCAAATTTCCTGCAGTTTGAGAACCTAGTTTATGAAGATTTTGCTCCAAAACATCAACTGCACGTTTCTTATGGTCAGGCGATAAATGGCTGTATCTCAATGTCATCTCCAGTGACTTGTGCCCCAATAGTTCTCTAACAGTATTCAGGTCGACCCCTGACATGACTAACTGCGATGCAAAGGTATGCCTTAAATCGTGAAAATGAAAATCAACTATACCAGAATTATTAATGGCTGTAAAGAAAGATTTTTTAATATCCCCATACGGCTTGCCGTCCTTATCACAGAAGACATATTGCGAATCCGGATGCTTAAGAACCCCAATAATCGTCTTCTGAACAAGTCTATTCATTGGTACTTCCCTTTTCTCGCCATTCTTGGTATCTAATAGATGAATTATATTGCGCTTGATGTCTATATCGCGCCATTTAAGCTTAAGAATCTCGCCCTTACGCATACCGCTATGCAAAGCAACGATAACTATAGGCCTTAGATGCTCGCAACAGTTAGATAATAGCTTATCTATTTCCTCTTTTTCAAGGAAACGAAGCCTTTGATTATTCTCCTTGAACATCTCAACCCCTTTACAGGGATTTCGTTCAATCTTATCCCACAATATCGCCTTGTTAAAAATGGATTTTAAAACCGCTAAAGCCCTATTAACTGTAGCTGGACTTATTGTTTTTTTAGCTTTAGCACGCTTTACTGCCTGTCTAGCCCTTACAGACTTAAATCTCTCAACGTCTAAAGATGTTATTTCGTAAAGATATTTACCGCCAAAGAAGTTTTTTAATAATCCTACAATCTTTTTATCGGTATTATAAGATCTTTTGAGTTCAGAATGCAGCTGTAAATATTCATCGGCAAAATCTTTAAACCGGAGTTTTTCCTCTTTTTTTACATTAAGATACCTGTTTTCGGCAATTTCAGTCAATCTCTTATGTAAAACAGCCTCGGCTAATTTTTTATCTTTACCGATATGCTCTGTCTTTCTCCTGCCATTATAAGAATAGACTATATAATAAATTATCCCTTTTTTTCCTTTGTATTCGTATACAGGCATCTTAATCCTAATTTACCTTTGGGTTATTTTTTTTAATCTCTTAATATCTTTATACAGCCAAAACCTGAAATTACTCATGGGGTCCCTGCGCGCCTTAGGAACCTTGCCGGACTTCTCCCAGTTGTAATAAGTCTTCCGGCAGACTTTTAGAATCTTTTCTACATCTTTTATTAGTAATTTTCTTTCCATACTTGCGATAGTTTACCACATTATATAACTCCATGTCAAGACATTTTAACAATAAACTATTCTTTAATAACTGCGAACACTTCTAACCTCGTCTTCTTTTAACCATTTATCTATTTCTTCTTTATCGAATTTATTCAGGCGACTCTTTTTAATAAAAGGGATTCTTCTTTGCCGAATCCATAAATAGATAGTATAAACACTAAATCCCGTGTATTCTGATAATTCTTTTGGCGATAAGTATCTTTTATCCATAAGGTATTATTTTTTTATTAATTTGTTAGTTAGCTTAAAGAAATATTTTAGCCTTAAGATTACAAAACGATCCTTTACTGACTCCTTCCCGAAAAGGATTAAAGGTACACCGGAAGAGAGAATAAACTTCTTTTGAAATATTCCCGATTTTTTCCTAAACGACTTGAATGACTTATCCACAAAATTCACAGCTCTTTCTTTACTACTATTTATTTAATTTTCTTTCTTTTATTTTGTAGGTGACAATTTCGTCACTACTTTTAGTGCCTTACCTGTCACCTTTGTAGTGACGAATCTGACACTTTGCCGGTGACAATTCTGTCACTCGAATTTAGAGTTTTCCACAGGCTCCAGCTATAATAATCTTTGTTCAAACCAAGGATATTATTATTTGCCATTTTCTCTTTTAAAATTACATTATCAATGACCAGGTTTTTTATAACTCTTTTTGTATGGCGAATACTTACTCTAGAAAATTTTGAAATCTGCGAGAAACTAAGCCGGTCTTTCTTTTTCTTCCAGCCGTAGGTCTTTCTGATAATGGTCAGCACAATTTTTAATTCCGAATTTTTAAAAGGATAACTTATCATCGCATCCATTAACTCATTAGCGATCTGAATGTATCCATCTTTTACCTGCGGATTAGCTCTAAAATCATTCATGGCAAATAAAAAAGGGCTGGCATTCCTGAGATTTTCCTCAGAAACACCAGCCCCTTTGTTCTTCAAATAGGACTGTTTACTTCTAACTTCTAAAATTTTAACTTTCAGAAATTAATATACGCTATAATTTCAAGTTGTCAAGTTTTTTCATTAAAAATAAGCTAATTATTCTTTCCATGCGGATCTTTCTTTAAACTTTCTCTGATCTCTTCTTTAAAAGGCGCGGTATCTATGGATTTCTCCTCCCTTATTGATACCGGCAACCCATCTTCAAAGGTTATCTTGATTG
>JAGOLA010000125.1 GCA_017994375.1 Candidatus Omnitrophota bacterium
AAGAAAGACACTACCATTGCTCATCAAGTCCAAGGAATATTCGGATCAATTAATATTTTACTTAAGCCGGCCGGAAAAGGAACTGGTGTCGTAGCTTGTTCTCCGGTAAGGGCTATTTGCGAATGCGCGGGCATAAAAGATATATTGACTAAGAATTTAGGTAAATCTACAAACCCAGTTAATGTAGTTAAAGCAACTTTTGAAGGTCTAAAAAAGTTAAAAGGCTGAATATGAATTTATCAAATTTACGACCTAAACAAAAACGGAAGACCACTAAAAGATTAGGACGTGGCCCGGGCTCGGGATGGGGCAAAACTGCTGGGCGCGGCCATAAAGGTGCTGGACAACGTAGCGGCAAAAAACTTCCTTATTTAGGTTTTAGAGGGGGTAATTTACCTTTAGCTAGAAAGATTCCCAAAAGAGGTTTTACTTCGCACCAAAAAATAAATTACCAAATAGTTAATTTAGGCAGCATACAGGATAAAATAAAGAAAGAAAGCGAAATCAACCCTACTATTCTAAAACAACTTAATCTTATAAAAAACGAAAATAATCTAGTTAAAATTCTGGCCGATATAAAAGGGCCGTTTAGCTGTAAATTAGTCGTAAAAGCCGACAAGTTTTCCGCAAAAGCAAAAGAGTTAATCGAAAAAGCAGGAGGAATAGCTGAGTGTTTGAGTCGGTAGCCAATATATTTAAGATTGAAGAGTTAAGGAAAAAAATCATTATAACCCTATCTTTATTGATTGTTTACCGGGCAGGATGTTTTATTCCAACAGCAGGCGTAGATACTTTTGCTTTAACTCAATTTTTTGAAAAAATAGCCCGAAGCCAAGGACAAAACCTCTTAGGTATGATTAATCTTTTCACCGGTGGAGCTTTAACCCGTTTAAGTATTTTTGCCTTAGGTATTATGCCCTATATTTCAGCTTCGATTATCATGCAATTATTAACGGCAATTATACCTGCCTTAGAAAAAATAGCTAAAGAAGGAAAAGCTGGTTATGAAAAAATAAATCAATACACCAGATATTTTACTTTCGTACTCTGTAGTATCCAAGGTTTATTTCTTTCTTTATGGCTTGAGAATCCCGGTAATTTTCAAGGAATAGTTATAGTGCCTAATCCAGGCTGGCTCTTTAAATTTATAACAGTTTTGACTTTAACCAGCGGAACAATTTTTATTATGTGGTTGGGAGAACAAATTCAAGAACGGGGGATAGGAAACGGGATATCGATAATCATTACTGTCAGTATTATTTCGCGTCTTCCCTCTTCTTTACGGCAGCTTTGGATACTTTATTCGCCTCTAGATCCTTCTAAGCGCCAGATTGCTACGCCGATAGTGATTGCCTTAATAGTTTTATTTTTTTTAATGATTAGTGCTGTTGTTCTATTTAGCCAAGCTCAACGTCGAGTTCCTATCCAATATGGAAGGCGTATTGTTGGCCGGCGAGTTTACGGCGGACAAAATACTTATCTTCCTATAAAGGTAGATATGTCGGGAGTAATAGCTATTATTTTTGCCAGTAGCGTTATAGCTTTTCCGGCCACAATAGCTATGGTTGTGCCACGTACTACTAAAATCATCGGTTTTTTACAGAATATTATTCAACAAAGAGGCCTATGGTACAATATAGTTTTTGTGGGTTTAATTATGTTTTTTATGTATTTTTACACCGCCATGATATTTAATACAGTAGAAATTTCCAATAATCTTAAGAAATATGGTGGTTTTATTCCTGGTATACGTTCTGGCAGGCCGACAGCCGAATACCTTGATTTTGTAGCTACACGCGTAGTTTTTATCGGCGCCATTTATATAAGTTTTATTGCTGTTTTTCCGGAAATCATTATGTATCTATTTAAAGTTCCTTCTTATGATTTGGCTTCTCTTTTTGGCGGAACTACTCTTTTGATTATAGTAGGGGTAGTCTTAGATACCATGAAACAGGTAGAAGGGCAATTGTTAGTTAGACATTATGACGGTTTTATTAAAGGCGGAACTTTGAAAGGAAGAAGATAATGATTAAAAGATTGGTCCTTTTTGGTTCTCCAGGTTCTGGTAAAGGTACTCAGGCAGTAGCACTTTCCGAGGCTTTTAGATTATCCCGGATATCCTTAGGAGATATTTTAAGAGCCGAGGTTAAGAAAGATAGCGAATTAGGCAAGAAAGTAAGAGAGTATATGGAAGAGGGTAAACTGGTTCCGGATGAATTAGTAGCAGATGTTATCGAAAGATATATTAATAATGGGGGTTTTATTCTTGATGGTTATCCTCGTAATTTAAAGCAAGCTCAGAAATTAGATCAAATTTTACAGAAGAAAAATATCGATATCGATGCCTTTTTATATTTAGATATCGACCAAAAGATAATATCAAATCGTCTTTCTAAAAGAAGAGTATGCCAATCTTGTAACGCTAATTATCATCTAGAAAATATGCCTTCCAAAAAAGAAGGTATTTGCGATCTTTGCGGTGGAAAATTAATACAGAGAAGAGATGATACTCCAACGGTTATCAAGAAACGTTGGGAGGTTTTTTCTTTAGAGAGCAAAGAAGTTTTAGCTTTTTATAAAGATAAAAATAAATTGGTTAAAATTGACGGAAACGGCGATAAAGATACTATCTTTAACAGAATAAAAAGTACCTTACAATGGTAGCTTCTTTGACAATAGAAGATCTGCGGTTAATGCGGCAGGCTGGTAGAGTAGCTTCCGGGATATTAAAAAAATTACAATTTTTTCTTAAGCCAGAAATTTCTACTAAAAATATTGAAAGTTTTCTAGAGAAAGAAATTAGTAAATATCCCGATATGAAGTTGGCCTTTAAGGGATTTATGGGCTATCCGGCTTCGTGCTGTGTTTCTATTAATGAGGAAATAATCCACGGCATTCCTTCGCAGAAATTAATATCTGACGGCGATTTGGTAAGCGTTGACTTAGGCATTAAATATAAAGGGTTATTTATAGATACTGCGCGTACTTATATAGTAGGTAAAACAACGAATACCGTAGCCAAAAAATTAGTTAAAGTTTCTTATAAAGCCTTGTTGGAAGGAATACGTTGGGCTAGAGTGGGTTTAAGATTAGGAGATATTGGTTTTGCCATCCAATCTTTAGTAGAAAAAAATGGTTTTTCGGTAATAAGAAAATTTGTAGGCCATGGGATAGGAAGGCAATTGCACCAACCACCCGAAG
>JAGOLA010000126.1 GCA_017994375.1 Candidatus Omnitrophota bacterium
GTATTAAATCCGGCTTAACCTGACTAAATTTTTCTACACCTTCTTCTCCATTAGAAGCCACATAAACTTCATAACCGGCGTGTTCCAGCCTAAGTTTGATTAGCTCTAAAAAATCAGGGTCATCATCTACTATGAGTATTTTTTTCTTGTCCATTTTATATGTCCCTCCCCTTTTTATCCTAAAGTTCTATTTTTTCTCAGAATATCTCTTATTAGTTTTATATTCCTCCAACAAATCAAGAATAGCGTTTAATTTTTCGGCGAAAGACTTCATGACATCTCTTTTACGTAAATGTATACGTAAAGAATAATCTCCTTGGAGTATCCTTTTCAAGATATTCTCCATACGAGATAAAGCACCAAAGCCATAATGCAAGAAAAAAAGAAAGCTCACGATAAGAATCAAAATAATAGCTATAAAATTAATTTGAAAAGCAATAAAAGACGTTTCTCCGCCAAAGAGGATCTTTCCTTCCTCTATCATTTTTACGGTAAGATGAGTATTTAATAATAACGATATAATAATAAACACTAAAATATAATTTATGAACTTAAACCTGTTAAATGTTCTAACTTTTAAAAATCTCCATCGTCTTTTATCCATACATTTGACCTCCCTTAGTTAAATATAAAACTCTTATAATCATTCGGAAAGCTTAAGTCGCGGTTCTTTTCTCTTTTCATAAATAGAGATAAACTTTACTATCGCATTTTTGTATTCCTCGCTCATATCTAAAAACTTTATACCACACCTATATTCACAGGACTTAATAAATTTACAATAACGGATTTCGGCTTTGGTCTTGATATTATCTTTTAATCCAAAAATCTTCCCCGGAATTTCTAAAATAACGATCAACCCTGTTGGTATGTAATACTTAGAAATAATTCCTATTCCTGATACGCTTATATCTAAGGCTTCGGCTTCAAAGTTATTACCATCAGCCAGAACGAATTTATTCTTAAATTCTTCGTCCACCCCTAGCGTAACCTTTAAACGTAGGTCTAATCTATGTGTTAATCTTGTTTCCATGAATTAAATAAAGGAAAACGAGGAAATTTCCTTTTATTATGCATTAAAAATAATTTATCCAGGCTTGCTTTTATTATCTCTTCGGAGTGTTTCATTTTTACTCCTAATCTATAGCAATAAATTTTCCCCTCTTTAATGCTACAACTTACTACATTTCCCTTAAGAACGATCGGTTTTATTTCATTTATAAATATTTCAATTGCTGTATTTTTTCGTACTCTTGATTTACAAGCTATCCCTAAGCCATTATAACTTATATCCAAGATATATCCTTTTATCGTTTTTTTATTACTTTTTATATTAAGGTAATATTTTTTCATTTTTTATTATTTTAAATCTTCGGCTTTCTTAAAAAAATAAAGTAAAGAATACATACTAAGGGTAGGTAGATTTTTATTTTTTGGGCTACAAAAAACTAAACCTGTGATATCTCCTTTATAATGATAACAACCGGCGCTAGGACGAGTATAGCCAATCTTTCTAAAGACATTGTGTAATAGGCGCTGCCTTCTTAAAGGTTTATCGATATATAAATTAACCTTATAAAAACGGTCTCTCCAGAAACAATATTCAATTCTATCTAAATGTATGCCGTCTAATAAATAATTTTCATTTTCTTTTACATATATTTTTTCTTCACTATCGTTTTTTATCAATTGAAAATCTTCTTCCTCCAGATTAAATACAGTAGCCCCCCAGACAAGGTTTCTGAAGCCATTTGGTTCCGAACCTGGTTTAAAGCTACCAATGTTATTAGAATCTTTAGCTAAAGCTAAACTATTTATAAAACAAATAATTAAACTAACAAATATAACCTTAAGGCCCATGAACTATTTCTCATCGCTCTCTAAAGAGCATACTATGCTTATACCTCTTAATACATCGTTTACCGTTACCGGTTTAATTAGATAAGTATCTGCTTCTAACCCGTAACCTTTTTTCATGTCATCTAATTCGCCTTTGGCTGAAACTATTATAGTAGGAGTATTCAATTTAGCTTCTTTTCTTAGCCACTCCAGAACTCCCCAACCATCTAAACGCGGCATGATTAAATCTAAAATTATCACCTCGGGTTTCTCCTTCAATATCTTATCTTTTGCTTCTATGCCGTCGTAAGCTAAAATTACTTCAAAACCTTCCATACGAAGATTCTCGGCTAAAAAATAAGCATTATCTTTTTCATCATCTACAATTAATATTTTTTTCTGCATAATAAAATTATCTCAATATGATTTTTAAATAAAGTTAGCGTTTAAGGCACTCCCAATCCCAGCAGATGAGTCTTCCTTTTTCGAATACTAAAGGCACTGATTCATTGGCGTCTGCTGTTCCTTCACGTTTTCCAATATTTATATAATAATATAGGACTTCGTAAGTCTTGCCTTTAATCTTTAATGTTTCGGAACGAAAAGGGTTTAAGGTAAGCAGCCATTCTGGAAAATCGGATAACCCTTCCCGCATAGCTTCCAAAGCCTGGCTTTTAGTCATACCTACCGATAGTTTCTCTAAGTTTTTTACGGTTAAAGCAATAAACTTGTTTTCTATGGTCCGGCTTTTAAGATCTTTTTGGGTTGAAGTAGCACAACTAACAAATAGTAAAATTAACAATATGACAGGAACTACACGCATTTTGTCTACCTCCCTAACTTTTTAAACCATTAATTATCTTTGTGTTGATCGTAAGAAATCTGATAAAAATCTACCTTGTCTTTATTGCCTTTAAAAAAGTCCTCTACTATAGGGGCTATAAATTTTTTATAGACAATAAAACCTATCCATACTACCAACGCTATTATAACTAATTTTCTTATCATATACATAAATTATCTCCTTCTATCGGACTTACTTTTAAAAGCTTTCCCAGCTAAAATTATTTTGATTTTTCCTTTTTTATAAAATTAAAAAGTAAAGTTTTACCGGCAGAGTCTTTGTTCTCGGCTTGGTCAATTATACCCCTTACTTCTTTATCGGTAACAATAAAAGATTTTACTTTCTTGCCTTCTTTAGTTTCATTGACAACTGCTAAGCAACCACAAAAGATTACCGGTAAAATCATAATAAATATTAGGATCTTCATAGCTCCCTCCTAGTAATAGTAAAGTCCTTACTGTCTTTTCTACACGATTATATCTCTGTCTTAATA
>JAGOLA010000127.1 GCA_017994375.1 Candidatus Omnitrophota bacterium
AGGTAGGATGTACTCTTAAGTCTAACTGGCCTTCCTTTTTTTTGGCCACGGCTAAAAGTTTAATGCAATAATCCATCTCTTCGGCATACAGAATATCTAACAAAGATATTCTAGAGATACCTTCGGTAAAGACCTGTTTTAAAGACGGCCAGACGCCGTAACAAAGATAGCTTAAAATACATAATTTATGAAGAGCATCTATCCCTTCTATGTCTAATCGAGAATTCCTTTCTACTAAGCCTCTTTCTTTAGTCTCTTTAAGGGCAGAATTAAAATCAATTTGTTCTTTACGCATTTTATAAAGAATATAATTAGTAGTTCCGTTTAATATTCCGTAAATCGTCTTGACTTCGCAGCCAATCAAACCTTCCGAGATACTCTTGATAATAGGTATAGCGCCACAAACAGAAGCTTCAAAACCAACACACTTATTCTTTCTTTCGGCTAAAGAAAATATTTCCTTGCCGCTAGTTGCTAAGAGAGCTTTATTTGCCGTAACAACGTCTTTACCTTTTTTTAAAGATTCCAAAATAAAAGTCTTAGCCGGCTCGATTCCTCCTACTAACTCCACGATAATATCTATTTGAGGATCGTTAATTAATTCTAAAGGGTCTTTAGTGAAATAGAAACCAAGTTTTCCGGCGATACTTCTTTTAGACTTGTCAATGTCGCAAGTTTTTCTTACTTCAATTTTTAGAGAAGTACGTTGAGAGATGATAGAAGAATATTTAATAAGAGATTTTAATACTGCTTCCCCTACTGTTCCTAAGCCAATTATGCCTATTCTTTTAATATTCATTTTAAATTTTCCTGTATGAATTCACCTAATTTTTTGAAGAACTCTTTGTCTAAATCTAAGAATCTAACTCTGGTCTCATAAATAAGCCCTTTGACTATTTCTTTGGAAGAAACTACTTGGGCTGTCGTTTCTATCTTCTTGAGGGCCAAAGGAAAACGTATAATCATTGCCAAAAGCGTACCTTTTTCAAAGGCACAATTAGTGGTAAGAAGCATACCGCCTTGACTAAGGTTCTTAGTCTGAGTAAGGTCATAATTTCCGCTTTTTATGCGATAGCTAACTACAAAGTTAGCGTCTATTCTAGGTAAATTTCTCCTTTCAGGACCACCGTAATTATCCATCTTTAGCCTCCTTTCATGAGGACACGACATAAGTCGTTTGTCCGAATTAAACTTATATTATTACGATAGACCAGCTAAGTCAATAAAAATCAGTTGGGTAATGCTAAAGAAAAAATGATATTGGATAGAAGGTATTTACTGATAAAAGTATTACTTCTGAGAGGTAAATATCTTGTAGAAACAAAATATAACTACTACTATTATAAAAGACCAAGAGGCAATCATAAATATCCAACCGTATATATTCATCTTAATTTAATGATATGTAGACATTTTACGTTTACGCCAAGCTAATTTAATCAAAAGGCATAATAATAAAAATATAATAAGTAATACTATCCTGGTTATCATAATAAATGGTTTATCCGCAGGTGTTATATTTTCCATCCTAATAGTAGTAAGCCATTCTTGTTTAAACCAACAGCCTAAAATAATAAATAGAAATAAAGGGGTAATGTATTTAATTATAAATTTATAAATTCGCGGTATCCTCATTTTAGCACCATAATGCATTTCATCCCAAGCCTTATCGATACCGAAAATCCAAGCAAAGATAACAGTTTCTACAGTTGCAAAAAGAACTAAACAAAAAGTTCCGGCCCAAAAATCTAACTCGGCAATTAAACCCTTGGATAGAAAAAATATTACCGGCTGACAAAGCAAAAAAGCTATAATACTAAATATCCAAGCAGCCTTTTTACGGTCTAAATTAAATTCATCTTCTAAAAAAGCAATTGGCGGCTGAGCCATTGAAACCGAAGAGGTAACGCCGGCGAAAAAAAGCATAATAAACCATAAAAACCCGAATAAAGAATTTAAAGGAATATGCTGTAAAATAACCGGCATAGTCACAAAACTTAAGTTAAATGGTCCGCCTTGAGCAATTTCGTTCATACCCATAGGGCCGAAAAAAGCATAAGTAGCTGGTATTACAATAGAGCCGCCTAAAATAACTTCTGCTAATTCGTTAGTGCTAGCTGCTGAAAGTCCGGATAAAGCAACATCATCGGCTTTTTTAAGATAACTAGCGTAAGTTACTATTATACCTATGCCTACTCCGAAGGTAAAAAATACTTGGCCGGCTGCTTCTAGCCAAATCTTAGCATTTTTTAGGACTTTTAAATTAGGGTTCCACAAAAACCCTAAGCCGTTTAAAACATTCCAATCGGGTTTAGTAACATCAGGGATACCTAAAGTTAAGACTCTTAAGGTGAGTAATAAAGCAAAAATAAAAAGAAGCGGCATGGTTATTTTGCATAATCTCTCTATACCGCCCTTTATTCCATAGTAAACTACCACTACATTTAAAATAAAGGTAATGGTAAAAAATAAATAAGCCCAGCCTAAACCGTTAAAATATTGGTTAGCTTCTAAACCCTGAAAAGCACGTAGAAAATTAACCATATTATTTTGAGTAAGGGCATTTTGGTATTTACCCATTATCGAAAACACACTATAGGCAAGGCACCATGATTCTATATAAGTGTAATAAATAAATATCATCATCGGCCCAAAAATCCCAATTACTCCGAAATACTTAATAAAACGGTTTTTCGTCCATAAAGTATGAAATATACCTGGCGTAGTGGAATGTTCAAAACCTCCTCCATATCGCCCAATCGTCCATTCTATCCACATAAGAGGTATTCCTAATAAAACTAAGGATATAAAATAAGGAATCATAAAAGCAGCACCGCCGTTCTGAGCTACTTTTACCGGAAAACGTAAAAAGTTCCCTAAGCCCACTGCACTTCCGGCTACAGCTAAAATAATACCTAAATTCGAACCCCACCTTTGTCTTTGTTTAGACATAATCTTTCTAAATTACAATAGCCTTTATATATAACTTTAACTTTATAAAATAACTATTAACTATCGGGAGGACGGGATTCGCAAGCAATCTTCGCCGAAGGCGAAGCTAGCCTCCGGTTTACTTTCGAGTTATAGGCTAAATATTGCTTCCGAATAATGTATTAAGCCCTCCATATCACGATAACTTTTGCCAAGTTTGCACAGTAATCACAAC
>JAGOLA010000024.1 GCA_017994375.1 Candidatus Omnitrophota bacterium
TCCTTTCGGTAAGGGTAGTCTTACCGGCATCGATATGGGCCATGATGCCGATGTTACGCACTTTAGAAAGGTCAATTTTACGTATAACATCTATGACTTGCTCTACTGCATCTGGTTCTGACTCCTTTTCTATTACCTGTTCCGGTACAATGTCTTCTTTAGGCTCTTGCGGTAAAAGTTCTATCTTTTCTCCTTCTAACTCCGTTACGGGTTCAACCGCTATATCAGGTTGTGGTAATTCCTCTTTGTTATCGACTTTCGTAGAATCAATATCTGCAGATGATTCTTTCAAAACTACTTCATTGACATCTTTCTCATCTAAAGGAGCTTTGGCTGTAACGGCGGCTTGCTTATCCTCCACGGTAATTAGACCTTTTTGTTCTAACTCCCTTAACTGATGAAGAATTCGAATACGTTCTTCATCAATCTTCTGAATATCTTTATCTTTCAAACTTAATTCTTTATTCTTAGCTTCTAGTTGTCCGTTTAAGTTGTTTACTTCTTCGCGTAATAAATTATATTCTTCCCTCGAAACCCAATCGCTTTCTTTTTCTTTTCTTTGCAATTCCGATATAGTTTTAGAATAAGTATTAGCCTCTTTTAAGTATTTTTGAGTTTTTTCCTTCTCCTTTTTGAGAGTATTCTCCAAATATTCGTTTTTCTGAGATAAAAGAGCAATCTTTTCCTGAAAGCTCTTAATCTCTTCCTGTAATTCTCGTAAAGACTTTTCTAAATTTACACCTTTGGAAAATTCTTTCTCTAGCTGTTTTTCCTTTTCCAAGAGTTTTGACTTAAATTCAGAGATAGGGCCTTTACCTTTCTTAAGCATCTTTTCCTGTAAAATAACCCACTTCTTATTTTGTTCTAATTCCCGGTTTAACTCTTTAATTGTCCTTTTTAAAGTTTCTTCCTCCTTGCTTAAAGCAAGGTACTTAAGCTTTACTTTTTCTAAAAGAGTATTCTTAGTTTTAAGTTCGGCAATTTGTCTTTTTAAAGATTTGATTAACTGAAATTGCGTAATATTCTTTTGTTGGCTGGTTTTTAACTCTTCTTTAAGGGTGATTTTGGGTTGGATATTTTTCTTATTGTCGGCAGTAAAAGAATATATTACTAAAATAAAAGCTATTAAGATAAAAAAATATATAAAAAAAACCATTGTTTTCCATTACCGGCTTCTTAAAAGCCTTTGATTATCTTTTGGTATTTATAAGTAATTATAACATAGTTTTAAAACATTTAAATACCTCTAACGCTAAAACTTAACCTTGATAAATTTATAAGGAAGTATTATAATAAAGCAATGTTGGAAGAAAGAATTTATCAAGATTATTTAACTGCTCTAAAATCAAAAGACCGCCAAAAAACCGATTTTCTAAGCTTAGTCCGTTCAGAATTAAAAAACCAGTGTATTAATTTAAAAAAAGAAAAATTAGAAGATAGCGAAGTTTTATCTATTCTTAAAAAACAACAGAAGCGTCTTCTAGAAGCTAAAGAAAGTATCCTAACTTCGAAAAGAGCTGATCTTATAGAAAATTTAGAAAAAGAGCTAAGTATTATAGAAGGATACCTTCCTCAACCTTTGTCTAATTCAGAGCTTTCTGGAATCATCCAAGATGTAATCAATAAAACCGGTGCTTCTTCTATCAAAGAAATGGGAAAGGTAATGAAAGAAGTGCTGAATATTGCCGGTGCCCGGGCTGACTCAAAAATAATCAGCTCGCTAGTAAAAGAGAAACTTACCTCTTAAATGCCTCTTTATTCTCTAGCCAATTCTTTAAAAATCTTTTGAATGAATTCTATTACGGGATGAGTGCTATTTGTCTTTGCTAAACTGATTAATTCATCTAATTTAGCTGAATCTTTGAGGTATTTACGGATATTATCAATATCAAAATCGACTTCTCCTTCAAAATAGCTAATTAAGTCTGACATAAATAAATCTATGTTGTAACTTTTGTAATAATCATGTAGCTTGGATAATTTTTCCGTTTTAAGTTTTCGGTAAAATTCTATGTCTTTATCTTTTTTCATAAAAGTTAATCGATTTCTCTATGATAAGTACCCCAGGTTCTCTGTCGACTTTCTATTAACCAATTATTATATATGCTTTTAGTTAATGAATAATAAAAACCTTCGGCAATAATTTTGTCTTCTTGATTGCTAGCATAGACTAAACATCGAGTTTTATCGCTGTTAAATCCTACCCTTGAAAAAGCTAAAATTCCGTTGGATTTAGGGTATCTTAGATAAAATTCCTTCCATCCTCCAACATCAAATATTTTACTTACTTCTTCATCATTTATTAAACGGCATTCTAGGTGTTGGTTAAAAAAGTTTTTTAAATGATAAGATTGAGTATTTTTTGCTTTAAAATCACGGATAGTATCTACGGAAAGATCGATAACTTGGCTTAAGTGATTTAAAGTGGTTTCTAAGATTTGCAGGGGTTCATCCAAGGAAGTATAATCACGTATAATTATTAACTCTATATCGCTTTTAGTAAACCAATCCTCGATAACAGTAGAATACACTAGGTATTCTTCGGGGTCTATAGTATATTGGGCAGAAACATCTGTAAAAACTAAAAAGATAAAAAAGATAAAAAATGATAGCTTAAAATATATTCTCGTTGGCATTAATTGGAATAATCTATTACATTATGGCTATAGCTTCCTGAATCAAAGGCAATATTGACTGGATTTCTTCTTTAGATAATCTACCTAGCTTTGTAAACCTAAAATTACCGCTAGCATCTCTGTTTTCCCGCGTAATCTGAAGTTTTTTAGGGCCTTTATTATAAGAATAAACGCTAACAGTTATCTTAGTGACCTCTACCTCCCAAGACTTTGAAAATAGCTGTTGATCTAAATCACTTTCGTAAGGCATAAAACCTCCTTTTGGTTATATCTAAACTCTAAAAAACGTCATATTAATCGCTAAACCCATAACTTAATCTTTGGCTGGGCTGGCAAGATGCCTCTCGACAAACTGAATAATTAATGCTTGTTTTTCAGTAGTTATATTATGAAAATTAATACCCATTCCGCAAAGTCCCTGGAATTTTTCTTCCCCTTCGGCAACCCAGATAACTTTAGCATCAAGTTCTATTATACCAGGTTTTGGTAAAAAATTGATCCGGCTAAAAAGCAACTCGCCAGGAGAAAATATCTTATTCGCTACTACAAAAATGCCTACAGCACTTAGGTTTACCACTTTTCCGCGATAAAACAAATTTTTTGTCGTTAATTTTTGCCTATACTCGATATCTAAATTAATTGGTATACGTTTAAATCTCCTCCGTAACTGAGTGCGTAATATTTGAGAAATAACTCTTTCTTCTTTGATATGATTTAATGCCTCTTCTTCGGTAGTATAATACTCGAATACCTTATCTAAACCTACAATAGCAAATAATTTCATTACATGAGAAGGAATGCTGTATAAAACTATTCTTCCTTGATGGTTTAAAATATTCTTATAGATAACCGCTAACAAAGAAACTCCTACATAATCTACTAAGTTTACACTTTCTAAATTGCAAACAATATCTTTTATATCTCTTTTTAGGATCTCACCTACGGTCTCTACCAAATTAGAAGCATTAATATCGATATTTCCTTCCAAATCTAAGATTACAACATCATCTTTTTCGCGTAATATTACCTTCATCTTAATTATCCTTTGCTTAAAGAAGTTAAGAGAACTAACATAGAGATAATCAAACAGTAATAAGCAAATTTATCTATTCGCTCCATAATTAAAGTCTTCTTTACTATTCTTAAAGCAAATATACCAAAAAAGAAAGCAAATATAAAACCAATTAAAATATTAGATAAAGAAAAATTATTTGCTAGTAAATCATCGAAATGCAAAAAGAAAGCTCCTAAAATAATGGGTATGACCATTAAAAAAGAGAGTTTAAAAGAATCGTTTTTAGAAAAACCTCTTCTTAATAAGGCTATTATGGTAATGCCTGATCTAGAAATGCCCGGAAAAGCCGCTAGCCCTTGTACTAAGCCGATTACTAAAGAGTCCTTAAAGTTTATATCACTCCAATTTCTTGGTGCAGAGTTAAATTTAGCTTTCATTAGAATTAAAGCATTAAATAAAAAACAAGCGCTTAACAAGTAGACATTATCAAAAAACCTTTTTAGCAAAAGCTCAACTGTTATTCCCACTATTCCTGTTATGAAAGTAATACTTAGGATATTAAGCAATAATTTTTTATTTTTTAATAAGTTAATATCTTGATAGAAAAAAAAAGCTATGGTAAAGAGTGTTGCAAGATGAAGAAAAATAAAAAAAGGAAGATAATCTCCTTCTATACCGATAACTTTTTTTAGTAAATATAGGTGTCCGGAACTGCTTATAGGAAGGAATTCAGTTAAACCTTGGGTAATTCCAAAAAATATGAATTTCACTTGTTTAACCTTTAATGCGAAGGTAGATAAAAAAAAGAAAAATAATTATCCCTATAGCTAAAGCAAGGTAACTTATCAGACTAACTTGCTTTTTTTCGAGCGGTTGTCGATCAAGTGGAAAATGACTATCTTCCCTCGGCGCTTCTTTAACCTTTTCATCGTTTTGCAAATGCCAGGCTTCTTTTTTATCTAACACCGAGTCAGATAAAGACTCTTGTTCTATCACAGGGATATCTGGAGTTGTTTCTTCATTTTTAGAAATTATTTCCTCTTTTTTATCCTCCTCTACGTTCTCTTTCGGCTGATAAGGTTGGTCTTTTGGTAAATCAAGGTCGTCTTTAGCTTTTACGGTTTCATCTTCTTTAAGATTTTTTTCTTCCGGTAATGAAGGCTCTTTTTCTAGATTCATCCCATTTCCCGCAGGAAAATATTCTACTTTTTCTTCTTCGGGTGGTAAAGGTTCTAATTCTTTATCTTCTTTTAAAGAAGCTTCTTGAACTGGAGAAGATGGTATCTCTTCGGCTTTAGAAATATTATCTGGTGCCGGTTGCTCAAAGGTAGGCTCTTTATCTTCTTTCGGAGTTTCCGAAGGTTCTGACTCGGAAAGTTTATCCATCAACTCACCTAAAGTTGTCCGACAGTCATGACAAACGCAAAGGTGTTCTTCTACTTTTTTGATTTCCTCTTCACTGGCAGTATGTTGAAAGTACCTAGGAATTATCCTCTTAATTTCCTCGCAATCCATGCTTCCCCCTTTTAATAAAACTTATGGTTTTTCCATACCGAAGACGAAGAAAAAATATTTAGTCGGATTCTCCACCTGTTAAATTATCAAAGACATTAAGAGCAAGATTATGAAAATATTATATCAAAGGCTTAAAATTTTACAAGAAGATAGTTTTTGATAATACTTATTAAGACTGTGGTTAACAATAGAGAAATGGTGGTAAAACACTTACCTAATGGGAATTAAGTCGAGGTAATAAAAACGGGAATCTCGAAAAACAACTTTGCCTTTATTATACTTTATGGGATATTTGAACATTGGGCCTTCGAATACAAAAGTATGAAATTCTCCGTTTTCTCCACAAGGATCGACATTAGAAGGTAAATCCGCTAAAAAACTACGGTTAAAACACCTTCCTATGAATCTTTTATCGAGAGATTTAGAGTCTACGCAAATAACTATGGCTTTGAAACCTAAATCTATAAAATTATTAGCTACTTCTAAAGTATCTCTTTTCCATAAAGGGAAAATTCCCTGCATACCTAATAGGTATAAATGTTTAAGGCGGTATTTTCGCACTTCTTCTAGAAAAATATCCCCAAAACTTACCCCCCAAATATCTTTATTCTTACATTTTCTTAAAAAATTTCGCATTTTTATGGAATAGTTTTTATTAGTTTCATCTTTAGCAATAAATATACTTTCAAGGTTAAAACCTAAGGATCGGCATTGTTGTAAAAGTAACTCATATCTTATACCATGTATACTCACTCTTAAGTAACCTTTAGTTATTGTCGTTAATAGCTTGACTATTTTATATTTGCCTTTCTTTTGCAGTTTATACAAAGCTAAAGCGCTATCTTTGCCGCCGCTCCAAGATAATACTATATTTTTAGGCATATGTTAAATAATAATTATATTTAAAACTTCTTCTTAAAACCGCAATAAAACGATACTCTTTTAACCTGATAATGATCTATCAACTCATAGTCTTTATCTAATAAATTTTCTCCCCTTAAAAACAAATCGGTATTTTCATTCCAATGGTATAAGCAAGAAGCATCAAGTAAAAGATAGGGCTTTAAAAGGGTGTTGCCAGAAGTACCTTGAGTCCTATGGCCTACGTAAGATAAACCTAATTCAGTTTCCCACTTATTAAAAATTCCTTTAAGCCCTATATCGATTTTATTTTTAGGACGTCTTTCCAGCTGAGCATGGTTCTCTTTGTTTTCGGTATCTAACCAAGTATGACCAAATTCAAGGCTAAAATTAGGGTTTATTAAATATTCAAAATCGTTTTCAATTCCGTATATTCTTGCTTTGCTCACGTTGGTATAACCCGTACCGGATACAAAATCAATGAGGTTTCTAAAAAAAGTTCGAAAATAAGTGCTGCGCACTTTTAAATTACTGCCAATATCTTGCTCGATGCCAGTCTCGTATGTCTTGGAGTGCTCTGGGGAAAGGTTTATGTTTCCAATTGGGCCCCAGGCATTTGTCGGAGCATATAATTGATACATGCTGGGGGCTTTAAAACCTTCTCCGTAAGAAAACTTCAATTTTGTTGCTGTTTTGTTAACTAAATAAGAAAATCCGGCACTTTTAGAATCTTGCCCTCCAAAAGAAGAATGTTCGTCGCGACGATAAGAAAAGGAAAGAAGAATATCTTCCAACGGAGTAACTATATTCTCAAGATAAACTCCTTTATTGTTAAGGGTTTGTTTAGGAAAATCTCCACTCGGAGAATAATAATCGCCTTTTTCTCTTAAATAATCTGTTCCGAAAATAAACTTATAGAAATCATTGATATCGCCATTTAGCTTCCACTCTAATTGGTAGGTTTTGGAATTATACCAATCATTGATTGTAGAATCGGTATCATCAAAATATTGGCGGTAAAACCTGGTATAACCTACTTGCAATCTCTGTTTAAATATATTGTTCATTCTCTGGTCAACAAATACCGTGCCAATATCTTCATAATTACGGCTGTGCCGGTCGTTGTCATCTGCCGGAAGCCAAGTGGTAGGATTGGTACCGTCATATTCATAATTAGCATATATAAAACGGTTAATAAAGCCAATATCGATATCTTCATTGACATTATAATCGGCTCTTAAAGAAATATTAGTATTATGATAAGGATCTCTTTCGTAATTTCCTTCTTTTTCCTGGGTGCTAGAAAATCCCTTAGAATCGGTCCTCAATATGCTACAAACATAACCTAATTTTTCGCTTTTACTTTCTAAATCTAATTGTTCAGTATAGGTATAATAACGTCCAAATTCCTGTAGGTAAGTAAATAAAAAAGGTTCGCTGGCTTTTTTGGTAGTTATATTTATTACTCCGGCGATAGCATCAGAACCGTATAACGACGACTGCTGACCCTTGCTTATTTCGATATTATCAATTCCATTTAAATAGAAATGAGCTGAATTATAATAAGCCTGCGTTAAAAGCGGGTCGTATAATTTAATTCCGTCTAAAAGAAACCTGGTATGATAAGAATTATTGCCGCGTAAAAAAATAGAGGTATCTCCTCCGGTGCCTCCGGTTTTAACAGCCATAATAGAATTATTGCTTCCTAACGCTGATGATAAGGAATAATTACCTTTGTTATATTGTTCATCGACATCTAAGACATCAACGCTAGTACCGATTTGCCTATAAGGCATACCTGTTTTATAAGGCGTAATGACTATTTGTTCCAGCTTTACGCTATCAACGTTATCAGAGTCTTCGGCAAAACAGAAGCTAAGATTAAAAGAAATAATTAATAAAATAATCAAGGTTTTCATAAAAACCCTCCTTCTTTAGACTTACCACTAAAATAAAAAACCCCGACATAATTGTCGGGGTGCACCCTGTTCTTCTTGACCCAAAAATAAAAAAAATTAAGTTATTCCGCGTAACTTAAAATTCCTTCTCTTGCTTGACTAGGTTTTCTGACTCCCTCTTTCTTAAACTGGCCTTCCCATCCAATACTTTCAGGACAGTGACCGGTTCCGCTTTTAGCGTAGTTTAAGATTTTTTCTGAGGTTACAGCTGCGGGACAGTTGCCGACTCACACGGCATTCCCTTAAGTCAAGAGAAAAATTAATTTGTTAAAAGAGCAGTTCTAATCCGCTGGTTCTCTACCTTAGCGGTTATAAATACGTATATCTGCGTAAGTAGAATAATAAAAAGTAGGTCGGCTAATAATGATAGGCGCAAGAAAGGAATAGCCATAATATAGCACTCTACTAAACCCGAATAAGTATAGCCATACCAACCATTTAACCATACGCCAAAATTAGAAATTATAAAAAAGACCAAAGAAGAAATTAAGGCATAAAAAGAATTAACTATCAAACTGCGACGTTTTTGTATTAATCTTCCTAATAAGGTAATTAGCAGCACGCTACCCCAAGTAAAAATAACTAATTGGTGTAGACCAATAATTAAATCTGAAATAATATACAAAGATATCGGAACCCAAAGAGAATATTTCTTATTTAAATAGGCTCCAGAAAATAAGGCTATGGCTGTAATAGGAGCAAAATTAGGCAAGTGTGGTATTAACCTTAGAATGATACCAAAAATAAATAGAAAAATTATTAACATGGGAGTTATTATAGCGATAATTATTTTTCTGTCAATATTTTTCTCTAAAAATTCTTCTATAACATGCCCCCACCCCGAGTCGTATACACTCTCCGCCGAAGGCGGAGATAAACTTGTTTAAACCTTGCATAGTGTATCCGACGAATATCTAGATTATTAATTAAAGGCTTTGCTTTTTCACTAAGTATTGTAAATAAAACAGCTAAATGCCCCCACCCCGAGTCGAACGGGGCTCTCAGCCTTAGGAGGGCCGTGCTCTATCCATCTGAGCTATAGGGGCGCGCGCCTTCCAGAAAATATCAAGACATTTACTGCAGTATTCCTGCTAGAATTTGATTAAGGAATAGAGAGGGTAGCCTTTTAACTTTTTAGCTCCCTGAAGAGCTACTAGCTCAATAAGAAAAGTTACTGCTACCACTTTAGCTTCTAATTTTTTTGCCAAATTGATTAAAGCTAAAGCCGTTCCGCCAGTAGCTAATAAATCGTCTAAAATTAGAATTCTAGCCCCTTTCGGAAAGGCGTCTTGATGTATTTCTAAAGAATCTTTTCCGTATTCTAGAGAATAGGTATGAAAATAAGTTTTAAAAGGAAGCTTGCCCGGTTTTCTTACCGGTACAAACCCACAATTTAGCTTATAAGCCAGCGCTCCCCCAAAAATAAAACCTCTGGATTCAGCAGCTAAAATATATTCGATTTTCTTATTTTTTAATATTCGTGCTAATTCATTTATGGTAAATCTAAATGCTTTTTTATTATTAAGAAGAGTAGTAATATCTCTAAAAAGAATGCCTTTTTTAGGAAAATCGGGAATACTCCTAATATACTGCTCTAAGCGCATTTTTATCTCCTCCTGCGGGTTTCTTTTTTAAATTAGTTTCTACTTCTCTTATTTGCTCCTGCTTAGTATATTTTTTAAGTTTGTCTAAAGCCTCTTTTTCTACTTGGCGCACTCTTTCCCGAGAAATATTCAAAATTTCGGCAACTTCGGCCAAAGTGTAAGTTTTTCCGTTAGCTATTCCAAAACGTAAGTCTAAAACCAATCTCTCTCTTTCGGAAATAGAAGCTAAAAGTTTATCGACTATTTCACGGTTAAAAATTCTATCGATATTTTTAGCAGTATCGCTAGAAGTACTTTTTATAAAATCACTAACCTGGGATTCTCCTTCGTTTCCTACCGGTGCATCCAGAGACGTTTTATTTTGTATCCATAGTTCGATTTCAGCTATTTTATCTACCGGTATTTTTAAATGTTTAGATATTTCGCCTCGTGAAGGCTCTTTATTTGATTTTTGTCTTAAAGTTTCTTTAACTTTTTTATACTTCGAAATAAGTTCACTCATATATACCGGAACCCTGATAGTCCTTCCTTGGTCTATCAAAGCTCTGGTTATAGCTTGACGAATCCACCAAGCAGCATAGGTTGAAAACCTAAAACCCCTACGAGTATCAAACTTATCAATGGCTCTCATCAATCCGATGTTGCCTTCGGCTATTAAATCCATAAAGGAAAGATTGAAATGATTATAGTGTTTGGCTATATTTACCACTAATTTTAAATTACTATTAATAATTTTACGCCGGGCTTCTCTATCCCCTTGCTTAGCTTTTTTTACCAACTCGACTTCTTCTTTCTTATTAAGAAGGGGTTGGTCCTTTATTCTTTCTAAATAAGCTCGAATGGCATCCATTATTTTTTAGATTTACTCTTTTCTTTTATTACTGATTGAGCGGCCGCTAACCTTGCCACCGGCACTCTATACGGAGAGCAACTTACATAATTAAGGCCGACTTTATGGCAAAATTCCACTGATGCCGGATCTCCACCATGCTCGCCGCATATACCTAATTTTATGTTTTTTCTAGTTTTTTTACCTAAATCAACCGCTATTTTTATTAATTTCCCTACTCCCTTGGTATCTAAAGATTGAAAGGGATCAGTATCGTAAATACCCAACTCGACGTAATCGCCAAGAAATCTTCCGGCATCATCCCGTGAGAAACCACAACCCATTTGAGTTAAATCATTGGTACCAAAAGAAAAGAACTCCGCAACTTTAGCTATCTCATCAGCGGTTACCGCTGCTCGCGGCACTTCAATCATAGTTCCTATCTTAATATCAAAAGGGAGTTTTTTTAATTTTTTATCTTTTATAATTTTTTCTATAGTTTTTGAAACAATATCTTTCTGTAATTTTAATTCTTCTATATTTCCCACTAAAGGAATCATAATTTCCGGTTGAACTTTTATATTGCGTTTAGTGACTGCCAAAGCCGCTTCCAGAACCGCCTCGGCCTGCATTTCGGTTATTTCCGGATAAGTTATTCCTAAACGGCAACCACGATGACCAAGCATAGGATTAAACTCGTGTAATGATTCTACGGTATCCTTAACTGATTTATAATCGACTCCCATTAAATTTGCTAATTGCTGTTGACCCTTCTCATCTTGTGGCAAAAACTCATGTAAAGGCGGATCCAAGAATCTAATAGTGCAAGGATAACCTTTTAGAGCTTCAAAAATACCTTCGAAATCTTTTCTCTGCAAAGGTAATAATTCATTCAGAGCTTCTCTGTATTTCCGCAACGGAGATTGTAATTTTGCTTCTAAAGCTTCTCGTTGAGACTTATCATTTTCTTTTTTGATTTTATCGCGTAAATCTTTGACCTTTGGGGCAACTAAAATCATCTTACGAAAAGATGTTATCCGCTCTCCTTCAAAAAACATATGTTCCGTACGGCATAAACCAATACCTTCAGCACCGAATTTAATAGCTATAGCGGCATCGGAGGGAGTATCGGCATTAGTTCTTATCCCTAGGCGGCGTATTTCATCCGACCATTTCATAAGTACTCCGAAAGGCCCGGTCATCTCTGCCGGAATTGTTTTTATTCTGCCCAGATAGATCACTCCTTTACTTCCATTCAAAGATATCCAGTCGCCTTCACTTATAGTTTGACCACCAGAATGCATCTGTTTTTTACCCAAATCCATGATAATATCTCCGGCACCGGCTACACAGCACTTCCCCCAACCTCTAGCTACTACAGCAGCATGCGAAGTCATACCGCCTCGGACTGTTAAAATACCACTAGCAGCATGCATACCGCGGATATCTTCAGGTGAAGTTTCTAAACGGCAAAGAATCACTTCTTTACCTTGCTCCTTCCAAGATTCAGCATCTTTGGCAGTAAATACTGCTTGGCCGACAGCAGCGCCAGGAGAAGCCGGAAGACCGGCTTTAGAAAAAATAAGGGCTTTCTTTTCTTCATTAGTATCAAAATTGGGATGCAATAGTTGCTCAATTTGTTCGGGTTTAATTCTCATTACCGCCGTAAGCTTATTAATAAGTTTTTCTTTAACCATATCAACGGCTATTTTAACTGCGGCTTGAGCTGTTCTTTTACCGTTTCTAGTTTGTAGAATATATAATATTTTGCGTTCGATAGTAAATTCAAAATCCTGCATTTCTTTATAATGCTTTTCTAACTTATTCCTTATACCTTGAAGCTGATCGTAAATTTTCCTATTGCTTTTTTTCATATCACTGATGTGTAAAGGAGTTCTTATTCCGGCCACTACGTCTTCTCCTTGAGCATTCATAAGAAATTCCCCGTATAATTTATTATCTCCTGTAGAAGGGTCACGGGTAAAACCGACGCCGGTTCCGGAATCCTCACCCATATTACCAAAAACCATCGTTTGGACATTAACAGCGGTTCCCATTAATCCTTTAATATTATTAATTTGACGATAAGCAACTGCTCGTTCATTATTCCAAGAGCCAAATACGGCATTAATAGCACACCAAAGCTGTTTGATGGGTTCTTGAGGAAAATCAGAATTGGTATACTTCTTATAAATAGTTTTATAACGTTTAACTAACTCTTTTAAGTCTTCTACGCCTAAGGCGGTATCAGGAACCACTTTATTCAGAGCTTCCTGAACTAAATTATTGGCATCTTTAATATTTTTTGCTGCCGCTATTTTACGTTTAATTTCCTCTAATTCATGTTCAAAGGCTTCGTGGGGAACTTCCATTGCTACGTCGCCAAACATCTGTATAAACCGGCGATAAGAATCCCAAGCAAATCTAGGATTGTTAGTAAGTCTAATCATACCTTCCACTGCTTCATCCGTAAGGCCTAAGTTTAAAATTGTATCCATCATCCCCGGCATCGAAGCTGCAGCTCCACTACGTACTGAAACTAAAAGAGGGTTATCTTTATCTCCGAATTTCTTACCGGTTTCCTTCTCTAATTTCTTAAGATTCACCTCCACTTCTTTATTTAATTTTGAAGGATACTTTCTATTATTATCATAATAAAATTTACAAACTTCCGTAGTAATTGTAAATCCTGGAGGGACCGGCAAACCGATACTGCTCATTTCTGCCAAGTTGGCACCTTTACCGCCTAGGAGTTCTTTCATAGTAGCATTGCCGTCAGACTTTCCTTTGCTGAAGAAATATACATACTTTTTCTTGTTAGCCATAGCCTAAACCCTCCCTTTCTCAAATAGTTTTGAATTAATAAAATCTGAAACTTTATCTATACTTACCCTCTCTTGTTTCATGCTATCTCTATCTCTGATAGTAACACACCTATCGCTTAAGCTATCAACATCTACGGTAATACAAAAAGGAGTACCTATCTCATCCTGACGCCGATAGAGTTTACCGATAGCTGCAGTATCGTCATATAAAGCCGGAAACTTATTTTTTATTTCTGAAAAAATACCTTTAGCTAAATTAACTAATTCCGGCCTATTTTTAAGAAGAGGGAAAACCGCAACAGCGTAAGGAGCAAGTTTGGGAAGCAATCTTAAGACCGTTCTGGTTTTACCCTGTACTATCTCCTCATCGTAAGCATCACAAATAATTGCAAAGAATGTTCTATCTACTCCTGCCGAAGGCTCAATAACAAAAGGTATAAATTTCTCTTTATTTTCTTCATCAAAAAAAGATAAATCTTTTTTGCTGACCTTAGCATGTTCTGACAAGTCAAAATCGCCCCTATTGGCTATACCTTCTAATTCGCTCCAACCAAAAGGAAAATTAAACTCCACATCAGTACAAGCTTTAGCATAGTGAGCCAGCTCTTCTTTGTCATGTTTACGCAACCTCAAATTATCCTTACGCAAGCCGATCTTATTTACGTAAAAGTTATATCTTTCTTCTACCCAATAGTCGTAACTTTTATGAGCTTCTTTAGGATTTACAAAATACTCTATCTCCATCTGTTCGAATTCTTTCATCCGAAATATAAAACTACCGGTAGTGACTTCGTTTCTAAAAGCCTTGCCGATTTGCGCCACCCCTAAAGGAAGCTTTTTATGCGTAACATTTAAAATATTAGAAAAATTTACAAAGATACCTTGGGCAGTTTCCGGCCGTAGATAAGCATAATAAGGTTCATCTTCCGAAGCACTCATGTTAGTCTTAAACATAAGGTTAAATTTACGCGGTTTGTTTTCTTGAATGT
>JAGOLA010000025.1 GCA_017994375.1 Candidatus Omnitrophota bacterium
GTACAAAACACCGCTTATCGATGCAGTAGACACAAGCGCCTTGCAGTCTCAATTGTTGAGATTCATTTTGAAGGTAACTCTGCAATATCTTAACTAAGAAAAGAAGAGGGCCAATGAAAAAAATTATGTTGTTTTCAAGTATGATTTTTGCTGTTGTTTTTAGTAATATAAGTTATGTATCTGCAGATGAAAACCCTGGCGATTACAATGTAATGCGTATAGAAAATGAGGATAAATTAGTTGTTCCCAAAGAAAAAACCAAAGAGGTTTGGAGCTATATGGTGGAAAGATTGGTTAACGAAAAAACTTACCTCAAAAGTTTAGATCCCGGATTTGAATCTTATTACTCCGATGAACTTTTCATAGATGTTTATTTTGATAGCCCTAATCTCCAAATGTTAGAAAAGAAGAGTGGTATTAGACACAGAAAAAGATGGAATCTTGACAATCTAGAACATAAAAAAAGTGGTCGCGAGCTTATTCAGGTAAAGCTAAATTATATTGATGAATCTAATGAACTAAACAGAGGTGAACTGAAGTTTAAAATAGACCCTTCGGATAAGCCCAATACTCCGGATGAGCTTCATCCAGTAATTGGATTGATTGATAAACCACAAAGAGAAAATTTTAAGCAAAGGATAGTTGAGCTTGGAATAGATCCATACTCATTAAAAAAAATTCTGATAATTAAACAATTACGTCATAGTCTTTATATAACAAAGAATAGTGGACAGTTTATGAGTATAAGGCTAGATGAGGATTCATCAAGAAAGTTTTTAGTAAAATGGGAGCATGTGGAACTAGAGCCGGAATTAAATGAAATTCCATACACAAAAGCAACTCCGGAAGAAAGAGAACGCATGGAAGATATTTCAAAACAGATTGTTGCTGATATTTTAAAGAAGTTTCCCGAAATAAAAAGGGATCTTACCCCTAAATACAACAAAGCATTTGAATATTTTGAGAAGAAGATTCCTTTCTTTCGTTTTCTGGTTAGACATTTTTCATGATTTTGGCGACAATCAAACGATTTCATCCCATGCTAAATAAAAAGAAATTATCGATATGAAGGGAGATTCATGTTACCTGTTGGGCCGTTGATGATTGAACACAGGCTTATAGAGCGAATGATCGCTCTTATGGCTAAGGAAGCGCAGAGAATCGAGCAAGGGCTTGTGCCGGATGTGGAGTTTATTCGGACAGCGGTTGATTTTATAAAGACGTATGCGGATCGCCTGCACCACGGAAAGGAAGAAGGTATTTTGTTCAGAGACTTGGCTAAAAAGCAGTTATCGGCAGAGTATAAAAGGATTATAGATGAGCTTATAAAAGAACACGTTTTCGCCAGAGACAACACCCGAAAACTTGTTGAAGCCCTGAATAAATACCTTGCTGGAGGAACAGACTTGGTCAAAGTGATGGCCGAGAACATGGGTGTCATTGCGAAATTTTACCCCAAGCACATTGAAAAAGAAGATAAACATTTCTTTTTGCCGGTGATAAATTATTTTACTAAAGATGAACAATCCGCCATGCTGGCGGAGTTCAATGATTTTGACCGGCAGTTTATTCATGTTACGTATAAAAATATTGTTTCAGAATGGGAGAGAAAATAAGCAAAAATAAATTATTGGCGAAGGCATTCATTGAACTCGAAGAAATAGAGCGCCAAGGTCATAATGGGAAATAAACTTTATAGTATCGGCCATTCAAATAGGACACTCGAAGAGTTTATTAGCTTACTTAAGGTACACACCATTAAGCAGATAGTAGATGTGCGCAGTATGCCCAAATCCCGCCATAATCCTCAGTTCAATAAAAATGATTTGGCCAAGCGCTTAAGGAACGCCGGGATCGGCTATAGACATATGAAACAGCTCGGAGGATTACGTCGCACAAAGGCGGATTCTTCGAATCTTGGATGGAAAAATCTTTCTTTTCGAGGTTTTGCCGATTATATGCAAACGGAGAAATTCGCGGAGGCTTTGAAAAAATTGAAGGGCATTGCTTCTAAAAAGAAAACTGCGATTATGTGTGCAGAAGCGTTACCTTGGAGATGCCATCGTTCATTAATTTCGGACGTATTTACAAAGGATCACTGGCAAGTTTTTGGTATTATTAGTCTAAAAACCGCTAAGCCGCACAACCTAACATCATTTTTACGTGTACGGAAAGGGAAAATTTTGTATCCTAGGCTCCGTCCGAATTGAGCAATTAAGAAGTTTAAGTCTTTGGCAAGATGCGTTCGATCTCGGTTCGGCGTTCTTTGTCAGTTTTTAGGCGGGAAATCTTCAAAAGCCGTCTGCCGTTGAAGATTTTTAGCATGTTTTGGTCAGTACAAGATTCCATATTTTTAATGCAGTCTGGAGGTGGGGTAGTGTATTGACTATTTTCAATAAGTGTGCTAACTTGGCTTCTGAAATATTCAGCTCTTTGCGGGTTTTTGCTCAGGTTATTCGGCTTGGGCCGTTATTGATATGGGCCTGAATTTGCAGGCTTTCATAGATAGTATTTTTGATAATTCGCTTTGCTCGGACGGGCCTTTCAGGAAAACTCAAATTTACCAAAAGACTTGCGGACTCACCTTATAATAATATAATAATACCTATCTACGTTATTATAGAAAAAGTTTTTATTTAACCGTTTATTATTTTAGATAATTTTTGTGCCTATGAAAGATTATCTATATTTAGCAGGATGCTATAATTAAATGATGATTTTTTTAGGGTTTTAAGAATCAAGGAATCAAAGACTTTATCAAAATAAAGCGAAAAATTCTAGATGATACTTATTGAAGCTATATTATTGTGGGTCGCAGTATTAATATTCGTAAGCGTTATTTCAAGTAAGCTTTCGGATAAATTTGCAATACCTATTTTGTTGCTATTTTTGGCAATTGGGATACTTGCCGGCTCCGAAGGAATAGGGAAAATTTACTTTAATAATGCCCAGTTAGCAAAGTCAATTGGCATTATTGCCCTTATTTTTATTATTTTTTCCGGCGGTTTAGATACTAATTGGAAAGAAACCAAAACAGTTATTTGGCAAGGAGTTGCACTTTCGACAGCGGGAGTTTTAATTACCGCGGTTATAACGGGATATTTCGCTATCTATATCCTAAAGTTTTCTTTTTTTGAAGGTATGCTTCTTGGTTCTATTGTTTCTTCGACCGATGCTGCCGCTGTATTCAATATTTTAAGGTCAAAACGTATAAGCTTAAGAAAGCCCTTGAAACAGTTGCTTGAGTTTGAGTCTGGTAGCAATGATCCTATGGCTGTTTTTTTAACCGTAAGTTTTATCAGTTTTCTAACAGTAAAAAACATGAATTTCTCTGCCTTGGTTTTCAGATTCATTCTAGATATGGGCATCGGTATGCTGATGGGTTATTTAATGGCTAAATTTATTACCATCTTGATTAACCGCTTGAAATTAGAATATGAAGGATTATATTTGGCGTTAATGATTTCACTTGTCCTTTTATCGTACGCCATAGCTGTTTTACTAAAAGGTAATGGGTTTCTTGCTGTATATCTTGTAGGTTTAATATTAGGTCAGGCTGAACTACCTTACAAGAAGATGATTGTAAGATTTCATGATGGGTTAGCTTGGCTTATGCAAATTACTATGTTCGTTACCTTAGGCTTACTTGTTTCTCCTTCGCACATTGTCCCATTGGTAGGAGTGGGATTATTGCTTACCCTTATTCTTATGTTGATTGCCCGTCCGGCTAGCGTATTACTTTGTTTATTACCTTTTAAAATGAACATTCAAAAAAAGGCTATGGTTGCTTGGGTTGGACTTAGGGGCGCAGTCCCGATTATCTTAGCAACTTTTCCTTTTATGGCTGGGATTGCTCAAGCGGATACAATTTTTAATATTGTATTTTTTGTCGTTATTTCCTCAGTTTTTATTCAAGGTACATCCATACCGATTCTTTCCAGGATATTAAAGCTAGACGCACCTTTAACTAACAAGACCAATTATCCTATTGAATTTGAGAAAACAGCAGCCATTGATGCCGAGCTAATAGAAGTTATAGTTCCATACGATTCAGAGATAGTGGGTAAGAAGATTAGCGATTTAGGCATTCCTCAGAAATGCCTTATCGTGCTTGTTTCTCGTCAAGGAAAATTCATTATACCTTCGGGGTCAATGATTATAGAAGAAGGCGATGTTTTGCTAGTATTGGCAAATTCGAAAGATTTTTCCGTCTTTCAACAAACTTTAACACGTCTTAAGAAAAAACAATAATAATTTAATATAATCAAGGAGGCAATTATGGGCAAGAGAGCTATTTTTATCACTGATAATGACATGAGGAGATTACGGGAATTAATAATGGTAGCAAGAGAATTTGGCAAGGAAGAAGAGAAATATTTAAGCGAATTAGAAAAAGAATTAGATATAGGTAAAATTGTTAAATCTAAAGATATACCACCTAACATTATTACCATGAATTCCGAAGTATATCTAAGAGATTTGGACACTAACGAAGAAATAACTTATCGACTGGTTTTCCCTGATCATGCCGATGCTAGTCAAGGGTGGATTTCAATTTTGGCGCCTATCGGAACCGCATTGCTTGGCTATAGCGTAGGTGATATCATAGAATGGAAGGTTCCTGCCGGAATTACTAAATTAAAAGTAGAAAAAATACTATATCAGCCTGAAGCAGCGGGAGATTACCACTTATAATATAATAACGAAAAAAAAGTTTTTAATCCTTCACGCAGGAGGGAGTTAAAAGTTTAGAATCCGTGGGTTCTACTAATAAAAGAGTAGCGGGGGGCTGTTGACTATTTTTTACAAGTGTGCTAATTTAGAATCTAAATATTTACTTATAGAAATCAAGTTATATAAGTAGATAGTCTAAAACTATTTTTTATACCATTAAAATATCATTTTATATTATAATATGGTAATTAAATTAAAATTGCTTATATCATTAATAACAATTTCTTCTCTTTGTGGATGCGATTTTATTGCCAATAAGAAAGAAAAGGAAGAAAGAGAAGTTTTAGGTTCTATCGACGGCTATAACTTAAAAGTTGAGGAAATTCAAGCTGCCTTACAGGAATTAGAATTTAGCCCTGGAATAGTCGACGGAAGAATGGCTGGCGCACTAGAGACGCTATAAAAAAATTCCAAAAAGCTAATGATCTTAATGTCAATGGTTATATTGATTCCAAAACTTGGGAAAAATTTAATATCGGTTATCCATCAAAAAAAGCAGTTTCTGAACCACTAACTAACAAAGAGGAGGTGAAACAGGCAGCGGTTTATTTAAATAAAAAAGATGAGCAGTCAAAAATCATAGGTGATTGCTTGAGTTCTTTAGATTGTAAGAAAAAAATACAATTAGCTTTAAAAAGCAGCGGTTTTGATCCCGGTGCTATTGATGGTAAAATTGGACCGAAAACGCGTAAAGCAATCACTAATTTTCAAAAAGCTAAAGGTTTGAAGGCAGACGGTGATATCAATATTAAAACTTGGGAAGTTTTAAGTAAATATTTTCCGAAACCTTAAGGACAAGGAGGCTAAAATGAGAAGCTTAAAGTTAATACTAATTATCATGATTCTTATTAGCATTGGTTGTGCTACTGCTAGGCAATCCAGCAGAGAAACGGAGAGTCAGCAACTTAAAGCCCGTATTGATGAGTTAGAAAAAGAGCTTGCCTGGAAAGAGCAGGAAAATCTACAATTGCAACAGACGTTGGCTGATATAGATAAGGATAAGCAACAATACGCTACAGCTAAGATGAAAAGTGGTAATTTAACTCCGAAACAGATACAGAAAGCTCTTAAGCAGGCTGGATTTTACAGCGGAGCAGTAGATGGCAAAATAGGGAAGAATACCAAAAAGGCAATTTTGGATTTTCAAAGTGCTAACGGCTTAAAAGCCGATGGTATTGTAGGTAAAAAAACAGCCGAAAAACTACAAACTTACCTACAACAATAAAGCAATTAGTTGTATCAAGAGATTTTTATCTTATTTTAGAGAGTTATAAGAATATTTTTTAATTGTGGATAAGAAAGGTAAATATTTTACAGCTATAGTGTTGGCTGCCGGCAAAGGAAAGCGGATGAAATCCGCTTATCCGAAGGTTCTCTACGAATTAGCCGGTAAGCCTTTGATTTATTATACTTTGCAGGAACTTTTAAAGTTAAAAAAGCACCTTCGGGAAATAATTATCGTAGTAGGCTATAAAGGCAAAGTAGTAGAGGCCGAAGTAAGAAAATGTTTATTTAATCCTTCGCAGGCCCAACAGGGCCGTCCAAGGGGACAGAAACCCAATAAAAAGATAAAGATAAATATAAAGTTTGTCTATCAGAAAAAAATGCTGGGTACAGCTAACGCTGTAGAGATAGCTGCTAGGAGAGTAAACAACGATAATATTTTAGTTCTCTGTGCCGATACACCCCTGATAACTTATAATACTCTTTCTTTGTTTATATCATTTTTTACACGAGATAACTTATCCGGCAGCATTCTCACTGCTAATTTAAATACTTCTAGCAGCCTCGGAGTTATTTTACGCGATGAATCTGGAAGAATAATGAGAGTACAAGAGAAGTTACCTCTGCCTAAAGAAGTAAATCCATTAGAAAATCAGAACAGCGAAGAAGTAAATAGTGGTATATATTGTTTTAAGAGAGAAAAACTATTAGAAAACTTGCCCCTAATTAAGAAAAATAAAATTAAGGGAGAGTATTTTCTTACCGATATAGTAGAGTTATTTTATGATAAAGGAGAAAGTATAGGTGGTTATCTTTTAAACGATGCCAGAGAAATTTTAGGTATAAATACCCCCCAAGAAGCATGCCAGGCAGAAGAAATTATGCGTCAGAGAATATTGGACGACTTTCTTAATAGAGGAGTAAAGATTGTAGACCCAAAAACCACTTTTATCCAAAATGGTGTTAGTATCGGGAAAAATAGTATAATTTATCCCTTTACCTTTATTGATAAAGGTGTTATAATTGGCCGCAATTGTTTACTAGGGCCATTTGTTCATTTAAGAAAAGGCACCTGCATAAAAGATAATACCCAAATAGGCAATTTTGTTGAGATAAACCGGACTAAAATCGGCAATAACGTTAAGGTAAAGCATTTTAGTTATTTAGGCGACGCCTTCTTGGGCAATGAGGTTAACATCGGCGCCGGAACAGTAGTCGCTAATTTTGACGGTAAGTTTAAACACAAGACTGTTATAGAAAAACAAGCTTTTATTGGTTCAGATACTGTTTTAGTAGCTCCGGTAAAAATTGGTAAAGCAGCAGCTACTGGCGCTGGCAGTGTGGTAACTAAAAATGTAAAAGCTAAAACAGTAGTAGTGGGAGTGCCAGCAAGAGTTTTAAAAAAGAAGAGGTAGATAATGGATAAAATGGTTATTTTTAGCGGTAATTCTAATAAGCGTTTAGCGGAAAAAATAGCTAAAAGTTTAGGAATAGCGTTGAGTGAAATATTTGTTTCTCGTTTTAGCGATGGCGAGGTGCGGGTTAAAATTAAAGAAAATGCCAGAGGAAAAGATGTCTTTGTTATCCAATCAACTTGTCCGCCGGTAAATGAAAATTTAATGGAACTACTAGTTATTTTAGATGCTTTGAGAAGAGCGTCCGCCGATAGGATTACGGTAGTGGTACCTTATTTTGGCTATGCCCGTCAGGATCGAAAAGACCAGCCTCGTGTACCGATTACCGCTAAGTTAGTCGCTAATATTATAACAGTGGCTGGAGCTAACCGGATATTAACTTTAGATTTACACGCCGGCCAAATCCAAGGGTTTTTTGATATTCCTTTAGATCATCTTTTTGCGATAAATGTCTTTTTTGATTATTTTAAAAAAATAAAAATTAATGATTTGGTGGTAGTATCGCCTGACGTCGGCGCTGTAAAGCAAGCGCGGGCTTATGCCAAAAAATTTCAGGCTGGCTTAGCAATAGTAGATAAAAGAAGGGAGTCACCGGATTCTACCGAAGTTATGCATATCCTTGGCGAAGTCAAAGCCAAGAATATCCTTATGGTCGATGATATGATAGCTACTGGCTCTTCTTTAGTCGAGGCAGCCAAGGCTTTAAAGAAAGCCGGTGCCAAAAAGATTTTTGCTACCGTTACCCACGGAGTACTATCTGCCAACGCCGTAGAAAAATTGGATAAATCGGATATCGATTCTTTGATCATCACTGATTCTATACCGTTAAGTAAAGAGAAAAGCAGCAAGAAAATAAAAGTAGTTAGCGTGGCTGATCTTTTTGCCGAAGCTATAAGAAGAATACATTTTGAAAAGTCTATAAGCGTACTTTTTGATTCAATAGGGGGATAATTCATGGAGAGAATAAAAATTACCGTTAATCACAGAGAAGAGAGAAAAAAGAAAGAATTAAGACAGATTAGAGAAAAAGGTGCGGTTCCGGCAGTAGTATATAGCAGTGATATTAACATGCCGATAATAGTGCCCTTAGAGAGCATGAAGGCTTTAAAAATGATAAATTTTTCGGAAAGTGCCGTGATAGATATGGAGTTATTGGGAGGAAAAAAGACTAAACCTATCCCGGTTTTTATAAAAGGAGTGCAATTTAATCCTTTAACGGATGAAATTATTCATCTTGATTTTTTAAAGGTATCTTTAACAGAAAAAATAAAGGTGTATGTGCCAGTAATTCTGAAAGGCGAGCCCAAAGAAGTTCTAGAAGCGCAAGGTACCGTAGAACAAGTTTTAAGAGAAGTAGAGATAGAAGGTTTGCCTTTAGATATTCCAGAAAAAATAGAGTTAGAAATATCGGCATTAACTATAGGCCGCTCTTTGCATGTTTCGGACTTAGCGGTAGCAGATAATTTAAAAATTACTACTGATATTAAAGCTACGGTAGTTACTGCCTTAGCTAAGAAGGAAGAAGTAATAGAAGAAGTAGCCGCAGCAGGAGCTGAAAGCACCGAGCCTGAAGTCATAAAGGAGAAGAAAGAAGGAGTTGAGGAAGAAGGTAAAGAAGAAGGCGAGGAAGAGGCTGAAGGTAGTAAGGAAAAGGCTAAAGAACAAAAAGAAAAGGCTCCGGAGCAGAAAAAGCAGCAAAAACAGTAATTAGTTGGATTCGATACGGTGAAAATAATTTTAGGCTTAGGCAATCCCGGCCCGAGATATAAAAACAATAGACATAATATTGGTTACCTTATTTTGGAAGAATTAGCCGGTAAGAGAAGAATTAAGTTTGCCAGGAGCATTAAACTTTCGGCTTATTTGGCCGAGGATAATTTAAATAACGAAAAGATATTGTTAGTTAAACCGCGTACTTTTATGAATAATTCCGGAATATGCCTAAAAAAAATAATTAAAAAGTATAAAACAGATATTAAAGATGTTTTAGTAGTTTATGATGATGTCGATTTAAAGTTAGGCAATATAAGGTTTAGCCAAAGAGGTTCTTGTGCTGGCCACCGCGGTATGGCTTCGGTTCTGTCGGTTGTAGATACCAATAGCATTAACAGATTACGCGTCGGAATAGGTAAACCTGCTAGCAAAGATTTGTCCGATTATGTTCTTTCAGATTTTGATTTATCAGAAAAAAGTTTATTAAACAGTATTATAGAAAAATCAGTTTTAGCCTGCAAAGATTGGGCTAGAGAAGGAACTGAATCTGTAATGAGTAAATATAATAGGCGAGGAGGTTAGTTGTGGATAGACACTATGAAAGCATGGTAATTTTAAAACCAGACTTATCAGATCAAGAAAAAGAAGAAATTTTCGATAAAATTACTAAAAAAATTGAGAGTTTAAACGGTAAAGTCCTATCTTCAAAAGTGTGGGCTAAAGAAAGAAATTTCTATTATTTTTTAAGAGAACCCGGAGCAGGAAGAAAAAAATATTACAAAGGTTTTTATTGGCTTATAAATTTTACTATTAATAAAGATAAGCTTTCGGAATTAAGAGAAACTATGAGGTTAGAGGAAAGAATTCTTCGCCGACTGATAATGAATAAAGGAACTAAATTAGAAGCTAAAGCTACGGTAAGTTAAATTGAGGAAAGATTGGGCTAAACGGAGGGCTAATTATGGTAAATTTTAATAAAGTGCTTTTAGTGGGCAATTTAACGAAAGATCCGGAGCTGCGTTACACCCCTAGCGGAGTAGCTGTAACTACTCTTAGATTAGCCGTAAATAGATCTTTTAAGGATCGTGGCGGGCAGACACAAAAGGATACTTGTTTTGTCAATGTGGTAGTTTGGTCTCAAATGGCAGAGGTTTGTAATCAATACCTGCAGAAGGGACGTCAGGTTTTCATTGAAGGTCGGCTCCAATCAAGATCTTGGAAAAATAGTGAAGGACAAAATAGAAGTACTATAGAGGTAGTAGCATCACGCGTGCAATTTATGCCTCAGGGCGCGCGGCAAGAGGAGCAGGAGATAGATTTAGGGGAAGAACCTGAGGAGGTAGCAGATTCAGCTGCTGAAGATAAGGAAAATTAGAAGGAAGGATTAAATATGTTTAAAAAAAATACTAAAGAAAGATTCAAAGATGACAAAAAGTTTGCCACTAAAAATAATAGGTTTAAAAAAGATTGTATCTTTTGCAAGAAGAAAGATTTAGATATAGATTACAAAAATATCGAACTTCTTTCGCGTTATGTTTCATCCCGCGGAAAGATACTTTCAAGACGTATTACTGGCAATTGTGCAAAACACCAGCGTAAAATTGCCAAAGAGATCAAGCGGGCACGATTTTTGAATCTCATCCCTTATGTAGGCAGAGTAGCTATTTAGTTTATTAATCAAAAATAAAATTATTTTTCGATATTTTTTGTAGATGATAGGAGGCAGCAAGTGAAAGTAATTATTGTCAAAGATTATAAAAAACTAGGTAGAGAAGGGAAAGTCATAGAAGTTAAAGACGGTTATGCTCGTAATTATCTTATTCCTCGAGGTTTAGCATTATTGGCTACAGATGAAAATTTTCGGAAATTAGAGGAATTAAAAAAACTAAGGGTAAAATTAGCTGAAAAAGAAAAGGTTAAATACCTAGAAGAAAAAGATAAAATAGAAAAGCTTTCTTTGACTGTTCCAGTTGAGGCTAAGGAGAATGAGGAACTTTACGGCACTGTCGGAGCAGTTAAGATTTTAAGCATCTTGGAAAACGAAGGAATAACTCTAAATAAGGATCAGTTAGCCTTAGAAGAGCCGATAAAAAAATTAGGAGTTTATAACTTAAAAATAAATTTGCATCCCGAAGTCCAAGCTGTCTTACGCTTGTGGGTGGTAAGGCAGTAATTGCCTATTTTAAAAGTTTATTATTTTCTCGCCAAAGCCGATAAATTTTAATTTACGTTAAGGTATATTTTTGAAAAATGAAGACCAACAATTCCACCTCTAGCAATTTAGATAAACTTCCACCTCAGAATATCGAAGCCGAAATGGCTGTTTTAGGCGCGATGCTCATAGATGAAAAAGTCACTTCCGAAGTCTTGGAATATATAGATGAGGCCTCTTTTTATAAAGAAGAACATCAGCTGGTATTCTCGAGTATCGTATCGCTTTTTGATAAAAGAGAGAAAGTTGATATTTTGACAGTTTCTGAAGATTTAAGTAAAAAGAAGGTTTTAGATAAAATAGGAGGCTCTACCTACCTGACCACTTTAGTCGATTTCGTGCCTACTTCCGCTAATGCTTTTCGTTATGCCCAGATAGTCAAAGAAAAATATATTTTACGTTCTTTAATAAATAGCGGTACCGAGATTGTTTCCTTAGCCTATAAGGGTGATGAAGATACTAGGTATATTCTAGATAAAGCAGAAAAATTAATCTTTGAGATAAGCGATCGTAGGGCAGAAGGCGGATATGTCCATATAAAAGATATAATAAAAGACGGCATAGAACTTATTGAGTCGCTTTACCATAAAAAATCTCACGTAACCGGTATCCCTACCGGATTTAAAGAGTTAGATTTAAAGACCGCCGGATTGCAAAAAGGAGATTTATTAATTGCTGCCGGAAGGCCTTCAATGGGTAAAAGTGCTTTTATGACTTCTATAGCTAACCATATCGCCGTAGAAGAAAAATTGCCGGTGGCTATCTTTAGTTTAGAAATGTCTAAAGAGCAACTTATACAAAGACTTTTATGTTCACAGGCAAAAGTTGAGGTTAATAGGGTTAGAACTGGTTTTCTAGCGCCGTCGGAATGGCCAATTTTGACCAGTGCTGCCGGTAAATTATCAGAGGCGCCTATGTATATTGATGATACTCCGGCTTTAGATATATTTGAATTACGGGCTAAAGCCAGAAGATTAAAGGCCCATCACGATATCCAGATTTTCTTTATCGATTATCTACAGTTAATAAGGGGTATGCGCCGTAGCGACAGCCGTCAACAAGAAATTTCGGATATTTCTCAAGCCTTAAAGGCTTTAGCTAAAGAATTAAATGTGCCAATATTGGCGGTAAGCCAATTATCGCGTGCCGTTGAATCTCGTGAAGGCCACCGTCCAAAGTTATCAGATTTACGCGAATCCGGAGCTATAGAACAGGATGCTGATGTGGTAATTCTTCTTTTTAGAGAAGAATACTATAATCCCACCGAAGACAACAAGGGTATAGCCGAAGTTATTATTGCTAAACAAAGAAATGGTCCAGTGGGAAGTATCAATTTAGCATTTTTGAAAGAATATACAAAATTCGCCAATTTAGCCCGCACCGAGGCAGATACGGATTAAGGCTTTACTTAAACTTATAAGGTTGACTTTAGTTTTCAAAGCTTTATAATAACAACCAATGCATAAATATTTAGTAATAATACTTTTTTCATTATTTTTATCATTGAATTTTGTTTACGCTGAAGAAGTTATCTTCAAAATTAATATTGAAGGTAACGAGATAGTCAGCAATGCTACTATTATCTCGAAGATAAAGATAAGGGCTGGTCAGCCTTATAACGAGAATATTATCAATGAGGATATAAAAAATCTTTATGCCAGCGGATTTTTTGAAACAGTCGAAGCTAAAAAAGAAGATAAACCCGAAGGTGTAATTATTACTTTTAAAGTTAAAGAGAAAAGTGTTCTTAAAAAGGTCGATATTGAGGGAGCACATTATATTCGGAAAAAACAAATATTAGAATCAGTTAATATCAGCGAAGGTTCTTTTGTCGATGAATATAAAATAAAAGAAGCGGTAAAAAAAATAAAAGATTTATATAGCGCTAAGGGTTTTTCACAAGTAGAAATAACTTATGATGTAAAGTATTCTGACGATAAGAAGAAAGCCGAATTAAAATTCGTAATTGACGAAAAAAGTGTTATTAAAGTTCGTAAAGTTACTATTACTGGTAACAGAACTTTTTCTACTCGCCGGATACTGCGTTTAATGAAAACCAGGAAAGCTTGGCTGTTTAATAAAGGTGCTTTTAAAGAAGAGACTTTAAGCGACGATAAAGTAAGAATAAATGATTTTTATAAATCTCAAGGTTTCGGCGATGTCAAAGTTACCATTGATGTAGAGAAAAAAGCTAAAGGGTTATATCTTACCGTAAATATCGTGGAAGGCCGGCGTTATTATATCGGCGAAGTTAAAGTAGAGGGCAACAAAGAGATCTCTACCGAAGAAATAATGAAAGCTTTAGAGGTAAAGAAAGAAGGCATCTTTAGTTCACAAGCTACCTATGAGGGTTCTTCTCAGATAAGGGGAGTATATGTCGATAAGGGCTATATTTTTTCTCAGGTTGAGTCGTTTAATTTTTTTAATCCCGAAAGTCAAAAGGTAGATATTAACTATAAAATCATCGAAAACGAAGTGGCTTATATTGAAGACATAGAAATAAGAGGAAATATAAAGACTAAAGATAAAGTTGTAAGGCGTGAATTACGGGTATACCCGGGAGATAAGTTTGACGGCAAAAAAGTAAAGAGAAGCAAAGAAAAGTTAGAAAATTTAGGATTTTTTGAAGAGATAAGGTTTGGCACCGAAGCCGGTAGCGAGCCTAATAATGTTGACCTGATAGTCGATGTTAAAGAAGCTAAAACTGGCTATATAAGCTTTGGCGGTGGTTACAGTTCGGTAGATGAGTTTATAGGTTTTGCCGAAATTCGGCAACGTAATTTTGATTATAAAAACTTTTCTACTTTTACTGGAGCCGGACAAGACTTAAGCCTTATGGTTAGTGCTGGTACCACTACTAATCATAACCAGTTAAGTTTTACTAACC
>JAGOLA010000128.1 GCA_017994375.1 Candidatus Omnitrophota bacterium
GTTTTTATCTTCCTTGGCCAAAACGCTCTTAAGCTCGGTTTCCAACTCATCCAAAAGGTCTTTTTTAAACAACCTGGCTGCTATGGTTCTTATCGCTTCTTCTAAAGCCTCAATCAGATTCAAAGCCTCAAAAAAGTTATTACCGACTGCTACTACCCCATGGTTTTTCAGTACTACAATATTACTTATTTTCAAAGCCTCTATAACTTCTTGGGGCTTGGTAACAGTAGGAGTATCTTGTTTTACTATCGGAACTTTCCCTAGATAAAATTTGGTCTCAAAAGTTAAAGCTTTTAAATCCGACGCTACCGCAAAATAACCGTTAATCAATGGTGCATGACAGTGAATAATCGCCTTAACGCTAAAATTTTTATAAACAAGACAATGCAGAGCCAATTCCGAAGTCGGAACCTTATCTCCTTTAACTTTTTCGGTATTTAAATTAAACTCTACGATATCTGCTTGCTCTAAATAACCTAAGGAAGTACCGGTAGCGGTAATCAGTATACTTTCCGAATCTAGGCGAGAACTTATATTGCCAGACTTAGCTACTGCTAGATTTTTCTCATAGAGTATCTTTCCTATTTTGATAATGTCTTCTTTTATTTTTTTCTGCTGCTCGTTCATCTTAAACCTCTAAATAAATATGTTTGGTTATTAATTTATTGGGGGTAATATCAAAAGCCGGATAATATCCACAAACTCCCTTGGGCCCAATAGATACTCCTTTTATTTCCAATAATTCTTTATCCGGCCTTATTTCAATTCTAATATCTTTGCCGGTTTTGGCCGAAGAAACCGGAGGACATATCACGTAGAAAGGAATTCCAAAGTGCTTAGCTAAAATGGCTATTTGATAAGTGCCGATTTTATTGGCTATGTCGCCATTTTGAGCTAAATTATCAGCACCGACAATAACTTTGCTGATTTTATTCTCCTGCATAATCTTAGCAACCATATTATCCGTTATTACTGTAGTTTTAAACCCTGCCCGGTATAATTCCCAGGCAGTAAGGCGTAAACCTTGCAAATAAGGCCGGGTTTCAGTAACAAAAAAGTTTATTTTCTTATTCTCTTGTCGACAAAATTCACCGATTAAAGGCATAAGACCACTGATATTGCAATGAGTAAGAACAGTGTCGCCATCTTTGATCAAGGTACTGACTTCTTTAGCTTGTTTTAGACGGCTATTTTTTAAATTTTCTAAAAAAGCCGATATACATTTTGAAATATCTAACTTAGATTTTGCCCAATTTATTACCATATCGGTTAAAAACCTAAAGGATAGTGTCGGGCGAGTCGAATTTAAAGCCGAAGCAACTTTTTCTAATAACGGTAAATATACTTTACCTTTATTATTTTTGATAACTAAAATAAAAGTATATAATACTAAGAGCACTTGGCCAACAGCTCGTGTCTTCATTTCCTTTATAACTTGGCAGGACTCTTGATAACTTTTTATCTTTAGATATTTAACTTTACTCGGTAATAAAGTCTCATCCAAAACATAAATTATATTTCCTTTCAACTTAACCGGCCAAAATAAAGGCGAATATTTCATAACATCTTCCGATATTCGGATAAAATTTTAAAAGTAATTTCTCCGGGTATACCTTTGCCTATCTTCTTATCATTGCACTCCACTAAGGGCATTACTTCCATTAAAGTGCTAGTTATAAAAGCTTCCTCGCAATTAAATAAGTCTTTAGTAGTTAAACTTTTTTCTTTCACAACTAAATCCAAACTCTCGGCTATATCTTTAATTACTCTTTTAGTTATACCATCGAAAGCCCCATCTTCAACCAAAGGGGTATAAATTTTTTTATCTCTTACTAAAAATAAATTACTTCTAGAGCCGCCGGCCAAAAATCTCTCTGGATTTAATAGCAAAGCTTCGTCTTTTTTTGCCTTTTGAGCCTCAAGCCAAGAAATTCTATTCTGTAAATAACTTATGCTTTTTACCTTGGAACAAATGTCTTTAGGATATCTCACCTGAGAAGAAACCAGCGCTTTCATTCCTTTTTCATAAGTTGTAGCATTGTAATAACTAAATTTATCTGCATAGATGATTAAGCCCGTCGTACTTCTTTTCTTATAAGCTGTTATTCGTACGTAAGCATCTTTAAGACTATTTATAGATAATAAATTTTTAATTATCTTTTCCCAATCTTGCTTTGCTTCTTCTAGGCCTAAAAGCTTTAAGCTATTATTAAGGCGCTTCGTGTGCTCGGCCAAAAAAGGTATCTTAGTCTGGTAGGTACGTAAAGTCTCGAATACCCCCCAACCAAATAAAAAGCCCGGTTCCAATAATTCTTCTAACTTTTCTTTATCGGTTAAATCACCGTTTAGGTAAATCTTCATTTGCCAAAAATACTAAGAAAATTACCGTAAGTAATTTTTTCTCTTTCTTCTTTTTTTAGACCGTCCAGCATTTTTATATTGCTTTTTATATCGCCACAAACCGGATAATCCGAACCCCAAAGCAATTTATCCTGGCCAAATAAATCGATTGCGAGTTTAATATTTTCTAAAGAGGCTCCCGAAGTATCGACATAAATCTTATTGAGAATTTGGCTTGGTATTCGTCCGATATCTTTTACGATTTTACGCTCCCGAAGCATAGCATAGACTCGGTCAAACCTGTCTTTTAAAAAGGGGGTTATTCCGCCTAAAGAAGAAAAAATAAATTTCACTTTATACTTTTCTAATATTCCCTCCATCATCAAAAGGCCCATGAACATCGAAAGATCAAAGCTAAATTCTAATACCGGCATAAGTAAAGGGTCTTTTACTCTTTCAAAACCAATGGGATTAATAGTCTGCGGATGAACAAAAATAGGTAAATTCTTATCTTGAGCAACTTCAAATAACGGCTCTAATTCTTTTAGTAAAAATTTTCCTTTATAGCTAGAAGCAATACTAACCGCTTTAAAGCCTCTCTGTTGTAATTGGTTGGATTGATCATGTAGTGTCTCTAAATTATCTAAATCAATGATACCGGCAGCGATAATTTTGGGATTATTTCTCGTTACTTCTTCTAAGGCGCTATTATAAAT
>JAGOLA010000129.1 GCA_017994375.1 Candidatus Omnitrophota bacterium
GGACTAAATCATATTCGGAGTTGGAACAATAAATTACAAAAGAAGGCACCTGATAACGAAGCGAATATATAAAATGGTTTATAACCTGTAGAGATGTTGGCTGTCTTACCTGCCCCTTTACCTCACCACTGTCAATGGCATCTTGAGAAAACATAGAACGATCTGTGCCAGAATAATAAGTTTGATAAATCATCGGAACATGTCTTAATGCGGCCGAAATTTTACGCCCCTCTCTTTGCCACTGCGAATTACCAACATTTGCCGTGCCAGTATTTTCCCCAATAAATATTTCTTTATCTTTCTCTTTATCAACTATGACAAAATCTGGCTTGTCTATAAAATAAATTATACTTTCTACTTCAGATGGTAACTCCCAATTTTCGTATCTTCCAAGCACTTTAATACAAATATACCTCCCCTCTCTTTTCTCTTTAAAAAGGTAAATAGGCTGATCCACTGGCTCATAGCTAACACCGATAAGCTGTAAAAATGGATTATTCTCTGAAAGAATATCTAAAATATTTATACTTTCTAAAATATTGTCTGAATAAATCAAAAAACAATACGGATTTATTTTCTTGATAGCTGTATTTGTTATTATGGGTAAGTGCATAATTTATTGTTCTTTTCTAAAAATTAAAATATTTTGGTGAATCATAGAGGGTATAAAAGCATGTGGCTGACCATAAACATGAAGATTCTTGCTGACATCATACCAAACAAGATTCGCCTTCAGAATAAACTTGGTTTTTTCTGTTATCGCTTCTGCTAAATCAGCTGATAAAATATGGTATTGTTTACCACGATACATATCACCGATGAAAATGGCTAAGTACTTTCTATTTTTTAAAACCCTATAGCATAAACTAAAAATCTCTACAAGGTCATCAAGCCATTGCTGTTTCGTTTGGTCTTCTCGGTGATTGAATTGTGATAAGTTTGACTTCGCTGCTGTCTTACCTCGAGTTTTCTCCACTCTATCCATATTCCAATAAGGAACATCCGTCAAAATAAAATCGATTGAATTGCTGCTTGCCTTTTTAAGGACATTCTTACAATCATCCTGAAAGGTCTTGAATACTTCTAAATCTTCCAGCTCACAAACTTGCTTATAAATATCAATCCATCTTTTATTAATTTCTATGCCAATAGCTTTCCTACCACACAAAGCTGCACCCAATAATGTTCCCCCTACACCCATTAGCGGATCAAGAACCATCTCTCCTTTTTTAGTAAAGGTTTTAATTAAATCAGCACACAAAAGAGGAGGTTTCTGACCACCATGTTGTTTTCTTAACTGATGCTGAAAATCAGGTGGGTAAGATCGGGTAATAACAGATTTAGACATGAATTTCCATTCTTTACCGGTCAAATCATTTAAACTATTCCTTGTGTCATAAAATCCTCTCTCGCCCAAATCATTCCTAAAAATTTTGGGGGTCCTTTCTAAATCACTTGCCCCACTCTTTTCAAGTTTCTGCTTTTCATTAATAGGAATATCAACACCTTCCTTTGGAACTAGTGCCAATTTAAAGAGTTTATTTGATTGATCAATTTTGCGAACCATATTATTTCTTTCCTTTATTAGAATTTCACTCAATAAAAATCTTCTAATTCCTTTCTATAAACTCGCCAATAGCCAACTTTAATGACCTTTAGAGACCAGATTCAATGTAACGAAGTAAGAAGCACTCGCTAACCCTTAAATAATTAGTAACCTCTTTCATGGTTAAGGGTCTATCATCCACAATTCTGATTTCATTATAAACTAATTAAATTTCATCGTCAAAAGTGACAAAATCTGGCAGACTGTAACACAAAATGCTTTTAGCTCTTTGCCATATCTATATGGTCTGCCAGGATAATTCCAGTTATATGTAATTTTTGTTCGTTTAGATAATTCATAAAATATTGGTGAAATTCACTGCCATTATCAGTCTGCACCACTATAACTGCAGGTGGCAAAGCCATTTACAACTTCTAAAAAATTTTTAGCATTAGCAACTAGCTCTAGTATAATACCAGGCAAAAGCCGGACGGTCTAGTGGCTTATTTAAAATTCGGATAGTTAAAAAGTCTGCCTTAACTTTTATCAATATTAGGGTAAGTCCTAAACAATTATGACTTAAATTCTATTGATATATATTCCGTCCTCCTTCGGAGTCCAAAATAAGGGTAAACTTATTCAGTAAAAATCAGAGGGGCCGACCTCTGTCTGTACACTTTGGCTCCCGGGGTCGGATTCGAACCGACGACCAATTGGTTAACAGCCAACTGCGCTACCGCTGCGCTACCCGGGAATAATGTTGTTATTATAGCAAAGACAATTAGCTTGTCAAACATAGGTATTTACAGCCGTTACAATATGTCTTTTAATCCATTAACTATAATATTATCTGCATATATTTTGTCCTCCTGTGGAGTCCAAAATGTAAATGAACTTATACATGATTAAACACCATCGGTCCCACCGATATCAAAAATCAAAGCCAAAAATATCCCTACAAACATCAATCCCACTAAAATAAAAAATAAAGCGTTGGCACTAATTTTAGATATTTTAACATCACCATACTTATTATAAAGCATCTGAGCGACAAAACCGAAAATCATAAATGCCATAGCCGCTAAAGTGCACGATATCATGCTAAACCCATCTTGAGCTAAGATACCAAACAGCGTTCCGCCAAAAATAATACTGATGGCATAGCCAATTTTATCTGGTTCTTTCTTTAAATCTGGTAATTCTCTGGCCATAGCAAATTTCTAAAAATCTTGTAATTTTTTAATAGCCCCCTGTTTTTTAATTTTTTCTAGGGCCTTAGCTTCAATCTGTCTAATACGTTCCCGTGTAACTTCAAACTCCTGTCCCACTTCTTCTAAGGTATGAGACACTCCATCACCTAAGCCAAAACGCATTTCTAAGATTTTCTGTTCCCGGGGCGTTAAAGTGGCAATCACCTCCTGCACATAATCTTTAAGCAGTTCCAGGGCCGCTACCCGGTCAGGGGTCATATTTTTCACATCT
>JAGOLA010000026.1 GCA_017994375.1 Candidatus Omnitrophota bacterium
CTTATAATGAGTCTATCGAAGAAGAGGTAATAGAAGTCTTATCAAAATGTAGCTTAAAGAATTATACTAAAATTAACGGCGTTTTCGGCCGGGGTGAGACTTCTGGCGTACATTTAGGCAACGATATTTGGCCGGGAAGAAATAACTTACTTTTGGTAGTTGGCGAACAAAAATCCAGCCAACAATTGTTATCCTGCATTAGGGAATTACGCCGGAAATTAGGCCAAGAAGGGCTTAAAGCCTTTCTTTGGAATTTAGAAGAGATTACTTGAAGAAATTTTTCTATACCGCTACTTATTAAAAGCCTATAAAAGCAATTCTTTGGCAAAATAAAGAGAGGTTGATTTATTTTCAGAATTCTAATAAAATAAAAAACAAAATTATTAGCTTATCCAATTTCATAAGAGGAGGTAAAGAACAATGTGGTATTTAAGATTAAGAATGCACCTTTTATTAATAGTTCTTTTTGGAATTATCTACATGGTAATGACCATAATCGGTGTGAATATGGGCATTAGCAATTTCTACTTTTATTTGGTACTTTCTTTAGGTGTAATGTTCTTACAATATCTAATCGGCCCGAAAATGGTAGAGTGGTCAATGCGAGTAAAGTATATAGATAGAGTTCAAGCTCCTAAATTACATGAGATGGTTGAAGAATTAGCGCGGGCCGCCAGGATACCTAAGCCCAAAGTAGGTTTAGCTCAAATTTCAATACCTAATGCTTTTGCTTTCGGAAGAGGTCTATCTGACGGTCGAGTCTGCGTAACAGAAGGCCTAATACGATTACTGGATGATAATGAATTAAGAGCAGTTTTAGGCCATGAGATAAGCCATCTTAAGAATCGTGATGTTTTGACTATTACTTTGCTTTCGGTAATCCCAATGGTTTTATACCGCATTGCCTGGCATTTTATGTGGTTTGGCGGTAGAGGCCGGAGAGATCGCAGTAACTCTAATGCCGCTCTGATTGGATTAGCAGCCTTTATCTTTTATTTTATCACTAATCTTTTGGTTCTTTATGCTTCGCGTATCAGAGAATATTTTGCCGATAGAGGGTCAGTACTTTTAGGAAATAAACCCAGCTGGTTAGCTTCGGGATTGTATAAACTGGTTTATGGTTCGGCTAGGATAGGTAAAGAATCCTTAAAAGAAACCGAAGGTCTTAAAGCTTTCTTTGTCAATGACCCTAGCCAGGCTGTAAAAGAAATCCAAGAGTTAAGGCAGTTAGATTTAGATAAAAGTGGCACTATTGATTCTAAAGAGTTGGAAGTTATGCAAGCAAAGGGTATAAAATTAAGTTTTGGAGATAAATTATTGGAACTTTTAAGCACCCACCCTAATATGCTTAAGAGGATAAAGCAACTTTCAACTTATGAGATGGGCAGATTTAAACGGGATTGATTAGAGCCCTTAGTCAATAATAAAGAAGGCTAATTTCATCAACTTATTGTAAACCAATAAGATAGAGATTATTAGCTAAGGTATTTTTAAGAGAATACCCCCCCAAAAAAGGCTTATTTTAGCCCTAAAAAAAGAAAATAATCTCTAAATTAAATAAAATAAATATTGACAAATTAAATTTTCCACTATATAATTTCTTCCTCTTTAAAAAGTTAATTGTATTATCTTTTTCATCGGTTTAAACCTCAACTCCAATATATAGCTAAATTATGGAATTTACAAAAGGGACGAGGCCTTTTATTCTCTAATTTTCCAATGAATCTATGAGACAAAAGAAAATAAAAAGTAGTAAGGTAGTAAAAAAAGTCCAACATTTGGGCATAACTAATACTGCCGAAAAAGTACTGCTTTTATCTAAGGAAACCGATAAAGATTTAAGTAATTTATTTTTCGCCGAAAGCAAAAACGGTTTTAGTTTTAGTAAACAAAAAAATAAAATTAAAGTTGTCTCTGGCTTAAACAAAGAGGAAAATTTTGAATTATCCGACTACGCTCATCTAGCTTCTTATGATAAAGTTCATTGTCTTACGTATTTACAAAGAGTAAAAAAAGAAAAAGTTCTTAAATGTGCAGTTTCCAAAGACCTCAAGCGTTTTAACGTTATCGGCCGTATTTCCAAAATTCAAGAAAAAGGGGTACTAGTATCTAACTACAAGTTAAACGGTAATCACGTCCTTTATTTCGGCGAAAGTTCTATCGGAACAGCAACTTCTAAAAATTTAAAAAGCTGGAGAGTTTCCAAATTATTAGCTCTTCAGCCTCGTGGTAATTCTTTTGATCACGCCCGTTTAAACGTTCTAGGCGCAGCACTTACTGCTAATGGGATATTAGTGGTGTATGATTGTTCCTATCCTGACAGTGCCGGTCAAGTTTTACAAATCGGCGCGGCCTTATTTTCTTTATCTAACCCTACCGAATTAATTTGGCGTTCTGATAATCCGCTTTGGAGAGAAACTCTTCCTGTAGGTCATAAAAGATTATTTCCCTTGGGAGCAGCTATATTCAAGGAAGAGATTTTTGTATATTACATTAGCGCTGACGGCGAGTTAGTCACTGTCACTATTGCTCAAGTTTTTCCTTCTGTTAAAGCTAAAAAAGCTTTAGTTAGATTGAAGAGGTTTTATAAAAATCCCATAATTTCTCCTAGTGACCTTAACGAGTGGGAGTCCGAAGCTACCTTTAATCCCGCAGCTCTTTATGATGACGGTAAAGTCCATTTACTTTATCGAGCAGTAGGAAAAAGCGGATTATCTTGTTTTGGCTATGCTTCTTCTAAAGATGGTTTTCATATTAACGAAAGTTGTTCAGAGCCAGCCTATATTCCGCGGAAAGAATTCGAAGGCGTTCATACTAAACCTAAATGTTATACCGATCTTTATAAGTCCGGTTGTGGTTGGGGAGGATGCGAAGACCCCAAGCTAACCGCAATTGAAGATAAAATATATCTAACTTATGTAGCTTATAACGGTTATTCTCACCCTCGAGTGGCGTTAAGTTCCATAGACAGAAGTGATTTTCTTAAGAAAAAATGGAATTGGAAGGAACCGGTGCTTATTTCTCCTCCCGGAGTAGTAGATAAGAGCGGCTGTATTTTACCCGAAAAAATTCAGGGTAAATATGTTATTTTCCACAGGATTTTCCCGCATATTTTGATTGATTACCGCGATGATTTAAGTTTTGACGACGGAAAGTGGCTAGAGACGAAGCATAAGATAACCACCCGGCCAGGAATGTGGGATAGCCGAAAACTTAGTGTAGGAGCCACCCCAATAAAGACTCCTGAAGGTTGGTTAGTTATCTATCATGCTGTTGATGATAAGGATGATAGCCGCTATAAAGTGGGAGCGATGATTTTAGATTATAAAGACCCTTCTCGGGTTATTTATCGTACTAGTAACCCGATTTTAGAGCCGGAAGAACCTTACGAAAACGAAGGTAAATTCGGCGTAGTCTATCCTTGCGGAGCTGTCGTGCTTGATGATGAACTTTTCGTCTATTACGGCGGTGGAGATAAGGTTGTCTGCTGCGCAACCGTTCAGCTAGATAAACTCATCAAAGGCATCAAAAAGGATAAGCAGATAACCTATAAGCTGAAAGAAGTAGTCTTGAATTAGCCGTTAAAGATGGTAAAATAGCCAGGCATGTACAGCGCTAAGCGTTCCGAGCATAATCCAATACTTTCGCCTTTAGAGTCTCATTCTTGGGAGTCTTTAGCTGCTTTTAACTGGTGCCCGATCGTAAGTAAAAAAGACCCTAAAACAATTCATTGTGTCTATCGGGCAATGTCCGGTTCCTACCTAATACCCGACTATAATTTAAATATTTCTTCGATCGGATACGCCACTAGTAAAGACGGTATACACTATACTGACAGGAAGCAATTAATAAAGCCGGAATTAGAATGGGAGCAATATGGTTGCGAGGATCCCCGGGTCACCGAACTAAACGGTAAGTATTATATTTTTTATACTGCTCTTTCAGTTTTCCCTTTTCGTTACGACGGCATTAAAATCGCTTGTGCCGTAACCAAAGATTTTAAAAAAATAGAAAAAAAACACCTGATAACTCCTTTTAATGCCAAAGCTATGGCTCTTTTTCCTTCCCGCATAGGAGGCAAGATGGTCGCTATCCTAACAGCTAATACCGATAATGTGAATCGTCCGGCCAGAATCGCCTTAGCTTATTTTGATTCCGAAGAAGATATTTGGAATGATATGTACTGGGCAGAATGGTATAAAAACTTAAATAAGAATTGCCTGCATTTAAGGCGTGTCAGTACCGACCATATTGAAGTAGGAGCAGTCCCTTTAAAAACCAGCGATGGCTGGTTATTTATCTACTCACATATTCAGAATTATCAAAGCGATAAGAAGATTTTTGGCATAGAAGCTTTACTTTTAGATTTAAAGAATCCTAAAAAGATAGTGGCCCGTACAAGTTGCCCAATGCTAATTCCTGAAGAAAATTACGAAAAGTACGGTCAAACTGCCAATGTAGTATTTCCTTCGGGAGCTATCATTAGAGATGAATACCTGTGGATTTATTACGGAGGAGCTGATAGCACTTGTTGTTTAGCGTATGTTAAATTAAAAAATTTGCTTAAAGGCATGCGTCCTGAAACCAAAAATAAATGCGTCGTTAGATTTGATAAAAACCCAATTATTAGCCCGGTTGATGAACATATCTGGGAGAAAAAAGCCACCTTTAATCCGGCAGCAATCGAGCTAGGCGGTAAAATACATATTATTTATCGGGCGATGTCCGAAGACAATACTTCTACTTTAGGCTATGCGGTAAGTTTAGACGGCTTAAATATAACCGAGAGGCTTTCGGAACCGATTTATCAGCCGCGCGAGGAATTTGAGGCTAAAAAAGTACCTAATGGTAATTCTGGCTGTGAGGACCCGCGTATTGTTTGTATCGGCGATACTTTATATATGTGTTACACTGCTTATAATGGCCAGCAGCCTCCGGCAGTAGGTTTTACCCAGATAGCAGTAAAAGATTTTCTTAACCGTAAGTGGAATTGGTCAAAACCGGTTTTAATAACTCCGGTTGGTATTGATGATAAAGATGCCTGTATCTTTCCTGAAAAAATCGACGGCCAATATGTGCTTATTCACCGTATAAAAAACCAAATTTGTCTTGATTTCATAAGTTCTTTAGAACGAATATCCGAAGAAGTTACTAAGGGTATTAGTCTTTTAGGGCCGCGGCATGGCATGTGGGATAGTATCAAAGTAGGTTTAGCCGGGCCTCCTCTTAAAACTAAAGCGGGTTGGATTTTGTTTTATCATGGTGTTTCCGATGATTTTCATTATAAATTAGGAGCCGCTCTTTTAGATTTAAAGAATCCTTTGAATGTACTTTCTAGGACTTCGGAAGCTATTTTAGAGCCGCAGAAAAAATACGAAAAGATAGGACAAGTCCCTAATGTCACTTTTCCTTGCGGGCATGTTGTTCGTAGCGACACTATTTATCATTATTACGGCGGAGCTGATTCGGTTATAGGTGTTGCTACCATGAAAGTCCAAGCCCTCTTTAATATTTTAGCCTAAAATATTTTATCCATAGATAGTAGCTTCTTGATTATTAGCTATTTAGCTTAGGTAAATTTTGAAGAAGATGACTTCTGACAGTAGCGTAATAGAACAAAGATGGCAGGATTTAAAAGAAATTGCTATCGTTATTGATAGTTGGGATGATATTTTTTCTGATTTTGACCCCCGGCCTTTAAGCGAAAGAACGGTTTCCGGAGACTTCGTCGATGAGCTAAAAAAAAGATACCGCGAGACTCGCCGGGGCGATTTTATCATTAAGATTTATGCGCCATTGGCTTTAAAGAATGAAGAGTCAGAGCGTAAAGTAACCCAACGCTTAAAAAGAGATTTTCGGCTGCAATATTTACAAAAAATAAAAGTTTTACGGCGCATTCGTATTCGGGGGATGGTATTTATTTTAATCGGGGTTTCTTCTTTAAGTTTTTTGACTTTAGCGACCTACTTTAAATTTTTAGATTCGCTTATTTTAGAGATATGCGGCATTATTTTAATGCCTTTAGGCTGGTTTGGTTTCTGGGAAGGCTTATCTAAGCTCATAGATACCTCGCCAGTTTTTCTTCAAGAGTCGTCTTTTTTTGAGAAACTATCCAAAGCTACCTACCAATTTCACTACCTCAATAGCGAAGATACTAAAAAATAATATTTCTTTTCTTGCTTTTTAATATCGATAAGATTTTTTAGTCCCAAAAGAACCCTAGGCAATTACCTGCCTTATATGTATAAGTTATAATATTTTAGAATAGGTAATACTGGCTTGTGGGGTGAAGTAATTTAATTAAATTTATACAAAGTAATTTAAGCCCCCCAATCTTTATTAGAGATACAAGATATATAAGGTTGCAAAAGTGTAAAATGTATGGAAAATATATCTGTAGAGGAAGTTTTCTCGGCTGTAATTTCCCAATTGTCAAAGGGTGAAGCTTCCCTGGTTTAAAGACCGGGGCTTCCTCCCGAGCAGAAACCACAGAGCACATTCATCCCTCGGGCTGAAGCCCGGGAAATTCTGCGAGGGATTAAAGGAGAACACTTAAGTTGTCAGGATATTGTTAGCGAAAGAAATAGTTAAAATTAAATTTTATATAAGTTTAAGAGGTATTGATTGACAGTAAGCATTAAATTTTGCGGCGGAGCACGAACGGTAACCGGTTCTATGCATCTAGTAACTGCTGACCGTTCAAAAGTATTACTTGATTGCGGCCTTTTCCACGGCCGAAGAAACGAAACCTATCAGTTAAACTCTAATTTTTCTTTTAACCCTCAAAGTTTGACTGCTTGTGTAGTTTCTCATGCTCATATCGATCATTGTGGTAACTTGCCGACTTTAGTAAAAAAAGGCTATCGTTCCCATATTTTTGTTACTTCCGTCACTAAAAAATTATGCCATTATATGATTCCGGATAGCGGATATGTTCAGGAAGAAGATGTAAGGTATGTGAATAAGATTAATAAGCGCAGGCATCTTGCACCGGTTCAAGCACTTTATACTAAAAAAGAAGCCGAGAAATCCCTAAAATACATCCGATCTTTAGAGTATCATACTAAGTTTTCTCTTGCTAAAGGCATAGATTTGACTTTTTTTGAAGCTGGACATATTCTAGGTTCAGCCATTCCGGTTTTAGATATTAAAACTACTTATGGCAATATGCGTATAGCTTACGCCGTTGACTTAGGTCGTTTTAATATGCCGCTACTTAAAAATCCCGAAATACCTAAAGATATTGATTATCTGATTATCGAAAGCACTTACGGAGCGCGTAAACATTCTAGTATTCCCGATGCCGAAGAAGAGTTAGCCGAGGCTATAAATCAAACTATTAAACAGGGAGGAAAGATAATTATTCCTTCTTTTGCTTTGGAGCGTACGCAGCTAATCGTTTTTTTTATTAGTGAATTAATAAAAAGAAAAAAGATTAAAAAGATTCCTATCTATGTCGATAGCCCTTTAGCGGTGAATTTAACCAAAGTGTTTCGTGAAAACTGGCAGTATTTTGATGAAATAACCCAGAAGTCATTTTTAAAAGAAGAAGATCCTTTAGGCTATGATAATATTACTTATATCACTAAGGTAGACCAGTCCAAAGAATTAAACGAAGAAAAAAGTCCGATGATAATAATTTCTGCCTCCGGAATGTGTGAAAACGGACGTATCTTACACCACTTAAAGAATAATATCGAAAACCCTTATAATAGTATAATTGTTATCGGATTTATGGCTAAAAATACTTTAGGCCGGCGTATAGTAGAAAGAAACGAAACTGTCAAAATATTCGGCCGCCCCTATAAACTTAATGCTAAAGTTTTTACCCTAAACGCTTTTAGTTCCCATGCTGACAAAGATGGCTTAGTCGATTACGTCCTTAGATGCCAGAACCGGTTAAAGCGCGTTTTTATTGTCCATGGCGAAGAAGAGCAGTCTGAAGTCTTATTAAGTAATCTTAAGAAACATAATATTAAAGCCAGTATACCAGCTAAAGACGAGACTGTTTTTTTATCAGCGCGGTAATAAGAAACCAAATAATCATGAAAATAAATAGGTTAAACTTTTTTAAGACTTTATTAATTCCGGTAATAATATCTTTATCTACGGTTCTATTTTTCAGTGGAAACGATAAATTAACCTTCTTTGAACGTAGTGAACCGCGTTTTGCCCAGACAGCGCGGGAAATGTTAGAAACTGGCGATTATGTTGTGCCTCGTTTTAATAGCCAATACCACTTTAAAAAACCGGCGTTTTTTTATTGGCTATTAACAATTTCTTATCGAATTTTTGGCATAAATGAATTTAGCGCTCGATTTTGGCCGGCATTATTTGGTGTAGCTAACTGCTTATTGATTTTTTTCTTAGCTAAATTGCTATTTGATAAAACTACAGCTTTTATTTCAGCTTTAATATTCATGACTTCTTCTCAAGTATATATAAATGCTAAATTTTGTACTACCGATAATATTCTTCTTTTCTTTATAACCGCTGCTTTATTTAGTTTTTATTTTATTTATCAAAAAGGTAAATCTAGAATTGCACATTTGATATTTTACGCTAGTTTATCTTTATCGGTATTAACTAAAGGGCCAGTTGGTTTAGTTATCGTCTTATTCACAATATTTATTTTTATTATCTACTCTAAAAAAAAATCTGTAGTCAAAGATCTACAGATAGTAAAGGGACTTTTAATTTTTATTTTGATAACTTTTCCATGGTTAATATTAGTTTATTTGAAAACTGATGGTTTATTCTTTAAAGTAGCCATTGGTCATGAGTTTATTGAGCGTTGTTTTAAGACTTTTCAGCATCATAGCGGATCGCCAATATACTATCTTAAAGTTTTATTAATAAGATTCTTCCCTTGGATTTGTTTTCTACCATTAGTGCTTGTAAGGATTTTAAGGGATAGAAATATTGTTTTACCTCAAATTAAGCTTCTTTTAATTTGGGCTATTGTTCCCATTGTTTTATTTACTTTCATTGCCACTAAACTTCCTCACTACGTATTACCTTTATATCCGCCGATGGTTTTACTTATGGGATTTTTTTTTAAGGATATTATAGATAATAAAACTTTTTTATGGAAAGGTTTTACCGGAAAAATTTCACTTAGTTTATATATTCTTCTTAGTGTATTTATTATAGTATTTTTACCAATAATTTTTTATAAATTAAGTCTTTCTCGTATCGTTATGCCAGCTATCTTTATATCTGCCATCCTATTATTTAGTTTAATGATAGGATTAGTTTTTTTCACACTTAAGAACAATATTTTTGGTTTTATTGCCATTTTCCTTGGTATATATCTAGGTTTAGCCTTAATACCTTTTTTAGTTTATCCTGTTTTCAATAAGTATAATGTTTCTAAGCCATTAGCAGATATTGTCAATAATTACCATCAGGCTGGCGATATAAAAGCTGTTTATAGTTTTAGAGAGCCGAACCTTATTTTTTATTTAAAAGGGAATGTTTTGATTTTAAAGAAAAAAGAACAGTTGGCAAGTTTGCTTTCAGGACAAAGTAAATTTTATTGTATTTTGCCTTACAAAGATTACCTTAATTTTGAGAAAGAAAAAAATTTGCTGTTATTGGACCGAAAGGAAAGATATATAGCTAGTTTACATCGTTGGGTTGATTTATGCGTGGTAACTAACGATAAGATTTTTTGAATAGGATGATCGAATATTCTGTAATATTACCGGTATATAATGAAGAAGAATCGCTTAATAAGCTTTGTTCTTCTTTAGAAGAGGTAATGTCAAAGCTGTCTAAACCTTACGAGATAATATTTATAGATGATGGTTCTCAAGATAAATCTTTAGAAATCCTAAGGAGTTTACAATCTAAAAGCAGAAATGTACTTTTAATCGATTTAGGTAAGCATCTTGGTCAAGCTAGAGCCATGCAAGCTGGTTTTGATGCCGCTCGTGGAGATATTATCATTACTATTGATAGTGATGGGCAGTTTGATCCTCAAGATATACCCAAACTTCTTGATAAGTTAAACCAAGGGTTCGATGTTGTCTGCGGATTTAGGGATAAACGTAGAGACGCTTTCTCTAAAATAGCCTCTGCAAAAATAGCTAATATCATTCGTAGGATATTTATTGGCGAGAGAATCCATGATGTTGGGAGTACTTTTAGGGCTTATCGGAGTAAAACTGTAAAGAATTTATCTCTTACCAAAGATAAGCTTTTACTTATGACGGCAATTTTATTAAAAAAAGGTTATCGTATCGGCGAAGTCAAAGTAAGGCATTATCCTAGAGCAACTGGACAGTCAAAATATAATGTAAAAAATAGATTTTTTAGCGGACTTATCGGTATTATAAAACTGGATAAATACAAGAAACAATGAGAATCTTTCTTAAAAAGATAAGGATAGGGAGGCAATAGCACTCTATGGAAAGAGTTTATTTAACCCAAGAGGGTTATGATAAGTTAGCAGAAGAACTAGAAGAATTGAGAACTAGAAGGCGTAAGGAAATATCTCAAGCTATAGAACATGCCCGTTCTTTAGGAGATTTGAAAGAGAATGCCGAATATCACGCTGCTAAAGAGGCTATGGCTTATAATGAGAAGCGGATAAAAGAGCTTGAGGATAAGTTAAGCCGGGCTGAAATTATAGAAAAGGGACAAATAGCTACGGATAAGGCTTATATCGGAGCTAAATTAAGGCTAAAAGACCTAAAGACAGAAGAAGAAATAGAGTATATTTTAGTTAGTCCAGAAGAAGCTGATCCTTTGAAAGATTGCATTTCGGTGTCTTCGCCAGTAGGCAAGGTTTTGCTAGGTCGTTCCCAGGGAGAAATAGTAGAAATTGTTGTGCCGGCGGGAACCTTAAAATATCAGATAATTAAAATCACTAGGTAGATAATATGATGCTAAATAAACCGGAATTGATTTCTCCGGCTGGAGATTGGAGTTCACTACACAGTGCTTTAGAAGCCGGAGCTGATAGTGTTTATTTTGGAGTAAAAGGCCTTAATATGCGTAACCTTGCCCGTAATTTTGACCTTTCGGAGATGAAAAAGATAATGGCTATTTTACACAAAGGAGGTAAAAAGGGTTATTTGACCTTAAATGTCATTATTTATAACAAAGAATTAAATAGGGTAAAACAGATTTTAAAAGAAGCTAAGAAAGCCGGCGTAGATGCCATTATACTTTGGGATTTAGGTGTATTAGCTATAGCTAAAGAAATGGGTTTTAAAATACATCTATCTACTCAAGCTAGCGTAGCTAATATTTTAGCCCTCAAATATTATTATCAGCAGGGCGTAAAGAGAGTTATTTTAGCCAGAGAGTGTAGTCTTGCGGAGATAAAAAATATAATTTCTAACCTTAAAAAAGATAAAATAGCTTGCCAGATAGAAACATTCATTCATGGAGCTATGTGCATCAGTATTTCGGGAAGATGTCTATTATCACAATATTCTTTCGGCAAATCAGCCAATAGGGGAGAATGTCTTCAGCCTTGCCGCCGGGAATTTACTATTACTGATAGCGATAATTACCAGTATATAATCGGTAAAGATTATTTATTAAGCTCCAAAGATTTATGCACTATTGATTTTATTGAGCCTTTAATTAAATCCGGAATAAGTGCTTTTAAAATCGAGGGCCGCAGGCGTTCTTCGGAATATATAAAGATCGTTACTTCAGTATATCGTCGGGCTATAGATTGTTTTTTTAGCGGTAAACTGGACAGTATTTTAAAGAAAGAGTTAAAAGAAGAGTTAATATCAGCGTATAATCGAGGGTTTTGCGACGGATTTTATTGGGGTATCCCTAAGGATTCTTTAAGCCGGACTCCAGAGAGTAACTATGAAAAAATCTTTATCGGTCAAGTTAAAAAGTTTTATAAGAAAATTAACGTGGCCGAAATTAAAGTACTTAATGAAAGTTTAAAAAAAGATTCTCAAATTTTATGCGTAGGTAAAACAACACCGGCTAGTTTTGCCAGAGTTTATGATATTCAAATTAATCATAAATTTGTGGATATCCTTCTCAAAGGCCAAACTGGCGGAGTCAAACTTCCCTTTATCGCTAGAAGCAACGACAAGGTCTTTCTATGGCAAAAGAAAGAAAATAAGAGTTGACAAAAATACTCGCCTCAATATAATAGTATACCAATTAGGTATACTATGATTAATTTTACTACTACTCTTAGTTATGGATTGCGGCTATTAGTAAATTTATCGCTTAGCAAAAAATTACCTAAGCAGCTTAAAAAAATAGCCAAAGAGGAAGGTATATCTTTAGCTTATTTACGTAAGCTGATAACTCCTCTAGACCGGGCCGGAATAATCAGGAGTATAAAGGGGCCTGGGGGAGGCTTTATTTTAACCCATAAACCTTCTGAAATTTATCTTTTAGATGTGATAGGTGCTATCAGCCATAATAAAGTTATCGGTTGTGTTAGGGGTTTACCAAGTTGTAAGAGATATAACTATTGCGTGGTTAAAGATTTGCTGGAAGAAGCTTATAATAAAATACAGTCGGTATTTCAAGCTAAAACTTTAGCTACTATAATAAATAGACAAGCAGTTAAAACTAAATAATAAGATACTTTTAATCATACCAGTAGGAGGTAAGCATGATTTACTTAGATCATAATGCTACTACCCCTTTAGATAAGAGAGTTTTAAGAAAAATGATGCCTTATCTAGAGAATATCTATAGTAACCCTTCATCGGTTTATCGTTTTGCCCAGGAATCTAAAAAAGCAGTAGAAGATGCCCGCCAATCAGTGGCTCAGCTTTTAAGTGCCGAACCACAAGAGGTAATTTTTACTTCCGGAGGAACCGAATCCGATAATACGGCTATAAAAGGCGTGGCATTGTATGTTAGAGAGCAAAAGAAGGCCAATCATATAATTACTTCTAAGATAGAACATCATGCTGTTTTACATCCTTGTGAGTTTTTGGAAAAACTGGGATTTAAAGTTACTTATTTGAATGTCGACGAATACGGAGTAGTAGATTTAAACCAGCTTGCCGATAGTATAAATGATAAAACTATTTTAGTTTCTATAATGCACGGCAATAATGAGGTGGGAACTCTGCAGCCATTAGAACAAATTAGTACAATTTGTCGCTCTAAAGGGATTTTGTTCCATACTGATGCGGTTCAGACTGTAGGTAAAATAAAAGTAGATGTAAAGCAATTAGGAGTCGACCTTTTATCTCTTTCTTCCCATAAATTCTATGGTCCAAAGGGTATCGGAGCTTTATATATTCGTAAAGGTGTGAAATTTTTTCCTCTTCTTCACGGCGGCGGCCATGAAGGCGGAAGGCGTTCTAGCACCGAAAACGTAGCTGGAATAGTGGGTTTAGGCGAAGCAGCTAAATTGGCGCAAAGAGAGATGCCGGAAGAAGAGAGGAAGATAACTTTGCTTAGAAATAATTTAGAAAAAGGTATTTTAAAGAATATCTCCGAAGTAAAGATTAATGGACATCCTAAAAACAGGTTGTATAATACTTTAAATATTTGCGTTAAATTTATTGAGGGAGAAGGCATATTGATAAATTTAGATTTCGAAGGTGTTTGTGCTTCCAGTGGTTCAGCTTGTACTTCTGGCTCTTTGGAACCTTCTAATGTTCTTTTTGCACTTGGCTTCCCTCATGAAATTGCCCATGGGTCATTAAGACTTAGTTTCTTTTTGGAGAATACCAAAGAAGAA
>JAGOLA010000130.1 GCA_017994375.1 Candidatus Omnitrophota bacterium
GCATTTAGTAGGTGACGCGGTTTTACGCGAGGTAGCTAAATTAATCCGAGATAATCTTAGAGAAATTGACTTCGTGGGGAGGTTCGGCGGCGAAGAATTCTCGGTAATTTTGCCGGAAACCGATAAGGCTGGTGCAATCATGGTAGCTGAACGTATAAGTTCGCGAATTTCGCGTGAATATATAAGAGTGTTTGATGAAACTTTAACTGCTACCGTTAGCATAGGCATTGCGGCTTTCGCAACTAATATAACCGATCCAAAAGCATTTATGGAAATAGCCGATAAAGCTTTATATAAAGCGAAAGTTATGGGACGTAACAGAGTTTGTTGGTTTTGAAAACTTAAAGAAAGGAGCTAGTTATGAAGTCCGATGTTAAGAAATACTTTTTAGAAGCTGTAGGAAAAGATAAAAACGAATTATCTAAGAAAAATCCTTATCGCGATATCGGATTTGATGCTGATAAAAGACGTCTTGGATGGGTTAAGCCGCCTAAATTTTCAGAGATTAAAAAATCGTTCAAAGAGCTACTACCGGCTCTTTTAGGAAAAGAAAATTTTATATTTATCGGCATGGGGGGGTCGATAAACGGAATAAAGCCTTTAATTTCTCTTTTTAAGGCTAAGTCTTTTTATATTTTAGCTAATTTGGATCCTGAAGCTTTATTGAAAGTCGTATCTCAAATAAAAAATTTTCGCAAAACTTTAGTAGTAGCTATTTCTAAATCCGGTACCACCAAAGAAACCCAACTGCTTTCCCATGCTCTTAAAGAATTATTCTCGAATAAGCTAGGAGATAATAAATGGCAGGAACATTTTTTATGGCTTAGCGATAAAATAGCTTTTGAAAAGATAGATACCTTGGGTTGGAAAGGAGTAAAAAAAGCTACAATTCAGTTTAACGGCGGCTCTGATATCGGAGGAAGATTTTCTTCTCCGCATACGCTCATATTTTATTTACCTTTATTTTTACTTTTAAATAAAAATTTAGCTACTCTTGGTAAAATTCATACCACATTTGCTAAAATTCAAAAAGAAATACAAAAGAAGGCTTACCTAATTTCTCAAGATTGCAAAAGTAAAACTGACGCTTACTTTTCTCCTTTTTTAGACGAAAAATTGAATAATTCCTTATCTTCTTGGGTAGTCCAGCTTTTTCAGGAATCTTTAGGTTCTAAATTAGACAATTTAGCGGTAAAAACCATACCCAGCTTTAAAGACAGGCAATTTTTTTCTGTAAAGTTAGATTTAGAGATAAAAGATTCCCGAACATATTTGATGGCTCAGATGTATTTCTTTCAGGTATTTATTGCTTATTATTCTGCCTCTAAAAAAATAAATTTTGTTACTCAAAATTTTGTAGAAAATTATAAAAAAGAAATGCAAAAATTAGAAAATAAAAATAACCGCTGCCAAAATAATAAAGTTTTAGAATTTAACTCTATTATCGAACAGGTCAAGAAGAGAATAAAAAATAACCATCGCTTTATAGAAATTGTACTTTATTTTTATCCATCTTGCAGCAAGATAACGGATAATATCAAAAAAGAATTTTCCAAAAATTTTCCCGATAAAGAAATACTTATTTTTGTCGGTAGCGATTGGAACCATCAGTCTTATCAGGCTGCTTTCGGCAGCAAAGATACTTTTTATCTTTTGCTTACCAGCCCCCAATATCGCCATGATGTCTTAGCGGTTCCTCGGGATATTATCCTAAAAAACATTAAAACTCAATTAGTTATCGCTCAGGCAACTTATCTTACCTTAAAAGATAAAGCCTTTATTTTTGCTTTAAAAGATATTAATAAACTTGAAAATTAAAGGCAATTATGGTAATATCCTTTTTCAAATTTAAAATTTTTACCAGAAAGTGAGGTATTTTTATGGACGATATTATCAAAAAATTACGGGATAAAGCTAAGAAAAACCCTAAAAAAATAGTCTTTCCGGAATCACGCGACGAACGGATAGTGGAGGCTGTCAAGTATATTGAAAAAGAAGGCATCGCCCAGCCATTATTACTTACCCAAGATAATTTAGAGCCGGAGAAACAAGAAGAATTCGCAAATCTTTTTTTTGAACGTAAACAAGTTAAAGGCATTACTTTTGAAGAATCCCGAGAATTAATGGAGAATCCGCTTTATTACGGAGCAATGATGGCTCGTTACGGATATGCCGATGGTTTCGTAGCCGGTGCCAGTCTTACCACTTCTACGGTATTAAGGGCTGCTATCAATTGTTTAGAAATAGATAAAAAGACAGGAATCATATCTAGCTGTTTTGTTATGGTAGTTCCCGATTGTATTTATGGCGAAAAAGGCGTTTTTGTTTATGCTGATTGCGGTGTCATACCTTATCCTACCAGCGATCAGTTAGCCGGAATTGCTATCTCTAGCGCTTACTTTGCTCGTGATGTTTTAGAAATTACTCCTAGGGTAGCTCTTTTGAGTTTTTCGACTAAAGGAAGCGCCGAAGGAAGAAGGGTAGATAAAATTAAGGAAGCTGTAGAAATTGCCAAGTCAAAAAATAGCGAGTTTTTGATTGACGGAGAACTTCAAGGAGATAGCGCTTTAGTATCTGACGTAGCAGTGCGTAAGGTGGGAGAAAGCCAGGTTGCTGGCCATGCTAATGTATTAATTTTCCCTAACTTAGATGCCGGTAATATCTGCTACAAACTTACTCAACGTCTTGCTAAAGCTAGAGCAGTTGGCCCAGTAGTCTTAGGGACTATTCCACCATTTAGCGATTTATCGCGAGGCTGCAATATTGACGATATTATTGATTGCACAGCGATTACAGTAATTAGAGCACAAAATAATTTCAAGTCTTAAAAGTAATAATAAAATCATTCCTAAATAGCATTATAGAAATAAATAATATTTAAAATGAAGATATTGGTTATTAATTGCGGAAGTTCGTCAATAAAGTATAAACTTTATGATTTTCCGCAAGGTCGCTTT
>JAGOLA010000027.1 GCA_017994375.1 Candidatus Omnitrophota bacterium
ATGTATGATTTTGTAGATCATCCTTCTGTAGAGATTTTTACTAAGATAGTAGAAAAAATGCCCTATTCCGAATATGCTCCGCGAGCCCAATATAAATTAGGATTAATTCTAATGAAGTTAGGCCGTTATGATGAAGCCAGGAACGCTTTCCAAAAAGCGATTGATAATTATTCTACTAGCGAATGGGCGACACCGGCTAAATATCAATTAGCTATAGCGACATCAAAAGCTTTTCCCGGAGCAGATTATGATTCTTCTTACCTTAAAGAAGCTACCAGTAGGCTAGATGAATTTGTGAAAGATCACCCTGAAGCTGATATTTCCTCACAAGCCGCAAGCCAATTAGAGCAGTTAAGAAACAGAGAGGCTAAAAAAATATTTGATACTGCTAATTTTTACGAAAAGCAGGGTCAATATAAGAGTGCCAGTATTTATTATAAAAAGATAGTCGATAATTATAAAGACAGCAACTATCAGCACTTTTCTTCCAGAAAAGTAGAAGAATTGGAAGAATTAATCAGTGGTAATTTAACCAAGAAAGACCTGATAAAAGCTAATAAACAGGAAGAGGCGGAAAGACGTAAGAAAGAAAAGATAATAGCAAAAGAGCTAAAACTTAAAGAAAAACAGGAAAATCTTAATAGCAAAAGAGAGCTTAAAGCCAAGAGAATAAAAGAAAAACGCCAAGATGCTCAGAAGAAAAAAGAAATAGTGCTTCTTTATAAAGAGGCTTTAGCATCGTACAAAAAAAAGAGATACGAACCGGCTTATGAAAAATTTCAACAAATAAAAGAATTAGCTGGTTCTTACAAAAAAACTGATTATTACCTTAAAAAAATATCCCAGAAAGAATTAACGGGAGGTAGTAAATGAAATCTTATTTGATATCGTTATTTTTTTTAATCATTTTGGGCTGCGGATACACTACCAGAGGTTTTATGTATGAAGACAGCAGGATAATAATAGAACCGGTAGCTAATAAGATAGATATTACTTCCGAACAAAGAAAATATTCCGGCTATACTAGTTTTCCGTTGCTGATAGAAAATAAATTGACTAATGAGCTAATAGGCAAATTTAATAGCGAAGGCCATCTGGAAGTTGTTAATCAACACCCCGAAGCCTTAAAATTAACTTGTACAATAACTAATTATACCAAGGAGACCTTACGTTATACTGATAGCGATGAAGTAGAGGAGCAGAGATTGCGTTTATATGTTCAGATAAAATTAGTCTCTTCCGAAGGAAAAACTCTGCAGGATCGAGAAATAATAGGAGAATCCAGCTACTATCTGTCCGGAACTAGGCAAAAAAGTGAAAGCGCAGCCCAAGTTGATTTAGTGAACGATACCGCCAGAAGGATTCTAGAAGCAGTCATAGAAGCATGGTAAATTTTAAAGAAAGAGTCTTTTTAGTTTGCGGGGCTAATTTTTTTCATCGCCAGCAGACAATAGATAATATAAAAAAAAGGTTATTAGATAAAGAAACCGCTGCTATCAACACCTTTACTTTCTACAACGAAGAAATAAAAGTTGAAGATTTAAAAATTCTTATCACTCCTTCTTTCAACCATAAAAAATTGATAATTTTTAAAGATTTTTTACATTTAGCCGTAGACTTAAAAAAGTTTATTCTCGATCATTTTGATAAAATTCTGTCCGATACTTACTTAGTATTTGAGACTGAAGAAGATTACTATAGTCTACGAAATAATGCTAGACTAATTAGCGACCCTTTTTTTAAAACCGTTTTTGATAAAGCCGCCATTCTTAAAATTTTTTCCAATCGCAGAAATAATTCCATCGAGGATTTCAAAAAAAGCGTAAAAAGAAATAATTTTATTGCTTCTTTAGATATAATAGAAAATTTAATTGATAGCGGAGCAAAAGATAAGGATCTTGGGCCACAAATAATCGGTATACTTACCAGTCACTTTTCTTATTTAACTGATTCTCCCCAAAGAAACAAATACTTTCAATATTTATGGGAAGCAGATAGATCTTTGAAAGAGTTAGGAGTTAACCCTCGTTTAGTTATAGAGATGCTTTTAGTAAAACTTTCAAAGCTAGGAACAGCTATCTCTTGAAGATTGTTTTAGCGGAAAAGCTTTATTTTTCAGCTTTAGAAGATATTTTAGTTATTAATTTAGAAAGACGGCTTTTTCTTCTTGCCGCTTTATTAGGATGGATTATCTTTTTACTTACCGCCTTATCCAAAGCTTTGTATATTTCTTTTAAGGCTTGATGGCTTAAAGTAGAGTCTTTTTTTTCTAGAGATTTTTTAAAATTTTTTATTGCTATTTTGATTTTTAACTTTGCCTGTAAATTTCTTTGTTGTCGTTTTTTATTTTGCCTTAAATCTTTTTTAGCAGCTCTTCTTTGTGGCATAAGTTCTCCTTTTAATTTATATGAAGTGTTTAATAAATTAATGAATTCTATAAGAATACCGTTGTGATGTCAAGTTTTTTTTCAATGAGACTCAGTTTTTTTAATTACCATTTAAAAAAACCTTATGCTTAAAAAAGTAACTAAAAATATTTCTTTAGTAAGTTTCGGTACCGGAATCTCAATGTTTTTGGGGTTTATACGGGATATCTTAGTGGCTAATTTTTTCGGTACCTCAGCTCTTTTGGAAGCTTTTGTAGTATCTTTTAGGATTCCTAATCTTTTCCGAAGCATCTTAGGAGAGGGGTTTTCTGATTCCGTGGCTACTCCAATTCTCTCCGAACATCAAGATGATCGTAAGAGGCTATTTAAAGCCGGAAGCCATATGCTTTTGTTTTCCGGAATAACCCTTTTAGCCCTTACTTTATTGGGGATGATTTTTACTAGATTTTTTGTAACTTTACTGGCACCAGGGTTTTTAAAAGATCCTTATAAGTTTTCTTTGACCGTATCTTATAGCCGGATTACTTTCTTATATCTTTTTTTTATCGGATTATCAGTCAATAGTTTTGCTATCCTTTATAGTCTTAAGAAGTTTTTTATTCCGGCAGTTACTCCGGCCCTCTTAAACATTGTTTTTATTATCGGGCTGCTTTTTTTTGTTAAGGCTTTTAAGAGTTATATCCTTATTATTTGTGTGGTTGGCGGAGGAGTTTTGCAATTGTTAGTGCCGTTTTTAGTTTTGAAAAAATCCGGCTTTATTTTTGAATTTAAACCAAAGCAAATTTTCAAGGATAACTCTTTGATTAGAATGCTGAAATTAATGCCGGCCAGAGTTGTCTCCGGTATTGTTTATCAGCTTAGCGTAGTTATCGATACAGCCTTGGCTTCTTTTAGTCAGATTGTCGGTAACGGTGCAGTTGCGGCCTTATTCTTCGCCAACCCTTATATACACTTGCCAATGGCTATGTTTATACATTCTATATCCCGAGTAGCAGTGGTGGATTTATCTTTTTATCAAAAAGAAAACAATTTTACTGATTTTCGGAAGCTTTTTGTTTTTTCGTTTCAGAATGTTATTTTCTTCATAGTGCCGATTACTATGCTTTATCTTTTTTTATCCGGGCCGATAATAGAAGTTATACTTTATCGAGGTGGTTTTGATAGGTCTTCTTGGCAGATGACTTCTATGGTTCTTTTCTTTTATTCTTTAGGTCTATTTTTCTTTTGCGGTATAAAGTTTTTAGTCAATTGTTTTTATGCTTTAAAAGATACTAAAACTCCGGCTAAAGTTACGCTGGCTTCTTTATTGTTAAATATTTTTTTAAGTGTTTGCTTGATGTATCCTTTAAAAGTTGGAGGTATTGCTTTAGGAAGTAGTTTAGCAGCAGTATTTAATTTTTTCTTTCTTTTTTATTTTTTTAACCGAAGAATAGGGAAGATGGATTGGCAGGATACAAAGTCGCAGCTGATAAAAATTATTTTACTTAGTTTTATAGCCGCAGGGATTAGCCGCTTGCTCTGGGATTCTTTAAGTTTTAATAAGTATCTTAAGATGGCAATAGCTTTATCATCAGCCGGAATGATCTTCTTAGGCGGCGGATATATGAGTGGCATAAAACAGGTCGCCTATTTGAAAAAATGGATATTCGCAAAAAGATAGAAAGTTTACCTATCGGATCTGGCGTATATATCATGAAGTCCGCAGCTGGCCGCACTCTTTATATTGGCAAAGCCACTTCTTTAAAAAAACGCCTGAAGAGCCATTTTTCCAGACCCCAATCTAAAAACACCGTATTTTTAGATAAAGTAACTGAAATTGAATATATTCAATGTTCGAGTCCGGAGCAAGCTTTGATCTTGGAAGCAGCCTTGATTAAGGAACAAAAGCCTCGATATAATATCGCTCTTCGTGATAATAAAAGTTACCCTTATGTAGTCTTAACCAAGGAAGAATTCCCGCGGATTTTTATTAGCCGGCCAAAAAATAATAACCAACTCACCTTTTACGGTCCTTACCCGAAAGCAAAAACTTTAAAGTTAGCCCTGACTTTGATAAGAAGAGTTTTTCCTTACCGTACCTGCCGTATTATGCCTCGGAGTGCTTGTCTGTTTTTTTCGCTTAAACTTTGTCCGGCTCCCTGCATTGGAAAGATTTCGGAATCGCAATACAAAAATATCATTAGAAATATTATTAAATTAATACAAGGTGAAAGAGAATTATTAGTTAAAGAATTAAAGCAGAAAATGAATAAGTTGGCAAAGGCGGAGAAATTTGAAGAAGCTGGTAAAATAAGAGATAAATTATTAGCGATAGATATTTTGTACCAAGGTAAGCCTCAAAAACACGAATTAGTTATTTTAAAAGAACTCTTAGATTTACCAAAAATACCTTTAGATATGGAAGCCATAGATATATCGCGTCTAGGGAAGGGCCAAGCTACGGGTTCAGTGGTAGTTTTTAAAGAGGGTAACCCTGATAAAAGCCAGTATCGCCGTTTTTTGATTAAGAATTTAAACCAACAAGATGATTATGCTATGATAGGAGAAATTATTCAGAGAAGGTATTCTCGTCTCTTAGCTCAAAATAGTAAACTACCGGATTTAGTAATTATCGATGGAGGGATAGGTCATGTTAATAGAGCAGACGATGTTTTACGTAAACTGGGGATTTCTTTACCACTTATTGGGATATCCAAACAAAAAGAAGAAATCTGGTTTCCGCACCGAGCTTTAGAGAAAAATAAAAATAACCCTTTGATTATTTCTAAAGAAAATCCCGCTTTACAGTTAATACAAAGGATTAGAGATGAAGCTCATAGGTTTGCCCATAAATATCAGTTAATCCGTCGCCGAAAAAAGATATCCGGATAACTTTATTATGACCGACTTTGAAAAAAAAATATTACGAATTGTGGCGAAGATACCGCTAGGAGAAGTTCGCAGCTATAAATGGGTTGCTAAGAAAGCCCGGCAACCCCGTAGTTGGCGAGCAGTAGCCAATGCTTTAAAAAAAAATCCTTACCCCTTTTTTATCCCTTGTCACCGAGTAGTAAAATCTGATAATAAAATCGGTGGTTACTCCTTAGGTAGTAGCCTCAAGAAGTCTTTAATAAAATTCGAGAAAAAAATACAGGATGTGATAAAATAAGTGAGACTTGAATTTTTGTATGTCGTAAAGCATAACAAAAATACTTAGTCGAACTTACCCCACACCCAGATGGGATTAAGTTCATATTTAATTCTGGGTGTGGGGTAATTCGCAGACGTCCTTGATGTCAAAGACATCAAGGACTACAACTTATGTTCGCGTATTTCATACGCTCCATAAGTTGTCTACTCATTAAAGGAGGAAGAGATGAATTTTAAAGAGATTTTAGATATTATGATTGACAATAACGTATCTGATATCTTTATCAGAGCTAATGCTAATCTAAAAGGAAGAATTTATTCCCACATCGAAGTAATTAGAGAAGAAATCTTTACCGTAGAGAGCATAGATAAAATAGTTAACGAAATAGCTAAAGAATACGAACGGGAGAGCTTAAAGTCCCATAAGGCTTGTGAATTTACTTATTGGTATAAGGATACTTGGCGTTTTCGTATCGGTATTTTTTATCAAAGAAATACTGCGGCTTTAGTGGTAAGAAAAATAGATTTACGTATTCCTAAATTCCAAGATTTGAATCTTCCTTCACCGGTTTTAGAAAAATTTTGTTATGAAAGCAGAGGCATAATCCTTCTTACTGGAATAACCGGAAGCGGTAAATCTACTACCATAGCCAGTATGATTCAGTATATCAATGATAATTTGGGACGCCATATCCTTACTATCGAAGAGCCTATAGAGTTTACCTTCAAAGATAATAAGTCAGTAATAAATCAACGTGAGATAGGCCGTGATGTAAAAAGTTATGAAGATGCTTTAAGGCAGTTTGCCGTACATTCTCCGGATGTTATCTATATCGGTAATATCCGCGATGCCCAAACTTGCCATGCGGCTTTGACTGCGGCTGAAACAGGAGTATTGGTTTTTTCTACTTTGCATACGGTAAATGCCACTTCAACCATAGAAAGAATGGTTAATTTCTTCCCTCCTCATCAGCAGAATTTCGTTACTAATCAGCTTTCGTTTTTACTTAAAGGCGTTCTTTCTCAACGCCTGCTTCCGCGAATAGACCGAGCCGGCCTTATACCTGCCTACGAAGCAATGGTTCTAAGTCCTTCCATCTCGCGTCTTATGAGAGAGAATAAACCTTGGGAAATTCCAAAATATATTTCTTCCGGGGATGTTTATGGCATGAGAACATTTCATCAATGCCTTTTAGGTTTGGTGGAATCAAAAAAAGTTTCTTCTCAGATTGCTTTAAGATATGCTGACAAGAAAGAAGAATTAGAAATGGAGTTACGTAACCGAGGTTTATTATAAGTTATTCTTTAAGCAAACACATAAATTATTTCTTAATTATACTTTGGAAAGCAATCTATGCAGGATATAAAGAGAAAGTTGGAAAATATTGCCGAAGAGGTAGCCTCTTTAGAAGGCATACTTCAAATTAAAGAAAAAAAAGAAGCAGTTCTTAAATTACAATTAAGGATGTCAGAAGCTAATTTTTGGGAAGATTCTAAAAAAGCTTCCAATATCGTAGCCGAATTAAAAGACCTTAAAAACGATATCGATAGCTGGGAGATTCTAAATGAAAAGTTAAAATACTTGCAAGATCTCCTCACTCTTTACGATTCGTCTTTAGAAGAAGATATCCAAAAAGAGTTAGCTGTCTTAAACAAAGATTGTGATAATTTAAAATTAAGAGTTCTTTTTTCAGGCAAATTCGATAATTCTAATGCTATAGTCGAAATTAATTCCGGTGCTGGAGGCACTGAAGCTTGCGATTGGTCGGAAATGCTGTTTCGAATGTACTTTCGTTGGGCTGAAGACAAAGGGTTCAAATTCCAGACATTTAATGAAGTCAAAGGAGAAGAAGCAGGTTTAAAAAGTATTACCTTTTACATTCAAGGTAATCGTGCTTACGGATTATTGAAATCGGAAAGAGGGGTACATCGCTTGGTAAGAATTTCTCCCTTTGATGCTAACAAGCGTCGCCATACTTCTTTTGCCTCGATAGACGTTCTTCCGGAGATAAAAGAGGATGTCGATATAATGATAAAGCCGGAAGATTTAAAAATTGATACTTTTCGTTCTTCGGGAGCCGGTGGACAACATGTTAATGTAACTAATTCTGCAGTTAGAATTACGCACTTGCCGTCAGGTATAATAGTAAGTTGTCAAAATGAACGTTCTCAATACCAGAATAAGGAGACTGCCCTGAAAATATTGAAAGCAAAGTTATATGAAATCAAGGAAGAGGAGAATACCAAAGAATTAGAAGCAATATCCGGCCAGAAACAGCGAATAGAGTGGGGTTCTCAGATCCGTTCTTACGTTTTACACCCTTATCTTTTAGTCAAAGACCACCGAACTAATTTTGAAGAGCACAATGCTTGGGCTGTTTTAGACGGAAAGATCGATGATTTTATACATGCTTACCTAAGATGTAATAGTTCTAAAAAATAAATCAATAATGCTTAGAAGATTCATCTTTAATAACTGTCAAAAAAAGATTCAACGGCTTAGGCCCGAAGTTAATGTTTATTTGAATAGAGAGATACCCACCCCTTCTTTAAAAGAAATCGCCAGCCTAGCTCCTCTTGTTAGTAGAATCAACTCTCTAGAGAAAGAAATAAAGGATAAACCCCAAGAATTCTTTAAAGAAAAGACTCAGGAGTTTAAAAAAATAATAAAGGAAAAAACTTTCAATTTAGCTCTTGAAGAGCGCAAAGAAACTTTAGCAACTACTTTAAATGAGATAATGCCTTTTTATTTTGCTATGGTCAGAGAAGCTGCTCGTAGAACTATTAAGATGCGCCATTTCGATGTCCAGATCTTAGGAGGGATAATATTACATAATAATAAAATCGCAGAAATGGTAACCGGTGAAGGTAAAACCCTTGTCGCTACTCTAGCAGCGTCTTTAAATGCTCTTTACAATAAAGGTGTGCATATTGTTACCGTTAATGATTATTTAGCTAAAAGAGACCGGGAATGGATGGGGCCGGTATATGAATTTTTAGGTTTATCCTGCGGAGTTATCCAACAAGACATGGATAGAACCGAAAGACAGGCTGCTTATAACTGCGATATAACTTATGGTACTAATAATGAATTTGGCTTCGATTATTTAAGAGATAACATGACGACCAGTATCTTTGATTGCGTTCAGAGAGAACATTTCTATGCCATAGTTGATGAAGTAGATTCTATACTGATAGACGAAGCTAGAACACCTTTGATTATTTCCGGTCCGGCCGAAAGTTATGTAGAAAAATATTACCTAGCGGATAAAGCGATAAGACAAATTAAAACCAAGGTTGTTATTCAAAGTTTTGATAGCAAAGACGGAACAGTTACTATCAAAAATATTGACGGTAGCGAAGCTAAGATAGATCCCAGTGAATTAGAAGATAAATATGAAGCTATTGTCGAGGAGAAAACTCATAACGCTTATCTTACCGCTAAAGGAGAAAGAAAATGCGAAAAATTATTAAGTATATCTAGTATTTCCGAAGATTCTCCGGATAAGCTTTCTAACCCTTGGATTAATTACCTTACTCAAGCCTTAAAGGCCCACTACTTATTTAAAAAAGATAGAGAATATATCGTCAAAGAAGGAAAAGTTTTGATTGTAGATGAATTTACCGGTAGATTGATGCCGGGAAGGCGCTGGTCTGAAGGTCTTCACCAAGCAGTAGAGGCTAAAGAAGCCTTAAAGATTCAAGAAGAAAGTCAAACTCTGGCTACTATAACTTTGCAAAACTACTTTAGGATGTACGATAAACTTGCCGGAATGACAGGTACGGCTTATACCGAGGCCAATGAATTTAGCCATATCTATAAATTAGAAGTAGTAGTTGTACCTACTAATCGACCTTTAATAAGGACAAATTATCCTGACAGGATTTATAAAACTAAAAAAGGAAAATTCCAAGCTGTAGTAAAAGAGATAGAGGAGCTTTATAAAATAAAAAGGCCGATTTTAGTCGGTACTACTTCCATCGAAGATTCTGAAGAATTAGCTTTTCTTCTTACCAAAAAGGGCATTCCTTTTAATATTTTAAATGCTAAATATCACGAGAAAGAAGCTTATATTGTTGCTCAAGCTGGGCGATTAGGGTTAGTTACCATTGCTACCAATATGGCTGGTCGTGGTACCGATATCATTTTAGGCGGTAATATCGATTATTTTATTAAAGATATATTAAGAAAAAATAATATTAATCTCCAGGACCCTATTTATAAAGAAGAATACGAAAAATTATATCTTAAGTATCAAGATAAATTCAAAGAGGAAAATAGCAAAGTTATAGAATTGGGAGGTTTGCAAATAATCGGTACTCAACGCCATGAAGCTAGAAGAATAGATAATCAGTTACGTGGTCGTTCCGGCCGCCAAGGTGATCCTGGTTCCTCGCGTTTTTATGTTTCTTTGGAAGATGATTTAATGCGTCTTTTTGGTTCGGAGAGAATCTATAATTTAATGGAAGCTTTTAAATTTCCTGAAGATGAACCTATAGAACACGCTATAGTCAACCATTCTTTAGCTATAGCTCAAAAGAGGGTAGAAGTTCATAACTTTGAAATAAGAAAACAACTTTTAGAGTACGATAACATCATGAATAAACAAAGAGAAGTTATATATCGTCAAAGAAGAGAAATCCTGGAAAGCGAAAGTATCCGGGAAGAAATTCTCTCTATGCTCAAAGAGTCTTTAGAACGAAACGTGCCTCTTTATTTCGAGGAAAAACAAGACCTTTTAGGCCTTAGCCGCTGGTTCAAAAGTAAATTTAACTTAGAAGTTTCTGCCAATGATATTGTCAATTTAAGTCCAGCGGAGATAATTGAGGCTAAAAATAAAGAGTTGACAGATATTTATTTTAGCAAAGAGGACCAAGCTACTGTACAAGAACTGCGAGAATTGGAAAGAATGATTTCTTTATGGGTTGTAGATTCTCGCTGGAAAGAGCATCTTTTAACTATGGATCATCTTAGAGAGGGAATATATCTACGTGCCCATGCTCACGTTGATCCCTTAGTCGAATACCAGAAAGAGTCTTATTTAGCTTTTCAGGAGATGGTAGCTGCCATAAGAGAAAATATTATTGAGACGGTTTTTAAGACTAACATTAAGGTTGCCCCTAAAGAAGTCAGCGTTTTTAGCGAATCGCCGAAGAATTTTGTGCATTCTCAATATTCCTCTTTGGATAAGGATAAGGAACAAAAACCAGCGGTTTCTTCCCCAACGGTTAGCTCTAATATTAAAAAGACAGGTAGAAACGAACCTTGTCCTTGTGGCAGTGGTAAAAAATACAAAAGATGTTGTGGTAAATAGGTTATTTAATTTTCTTAATTTTTGCCATTTTATTTTGAATGTTAATTAAAATTATAACCGCTGCCTTAAGTGGTTTACTCACCGGTTTAAGTTTCAACTTTCCCCAATATTCTTTCTTAATTTGGTTTTCCTTAGTTTTTTTTCTTTTTGCTATAAAAAATAGTTCTTTGAAAATATCTTTAGGCGTCGGAATAATATTTACTTTATTCTATTATGGTACGGTTATTTTTTGGATAGCTTACGTGACTAAATTAGGTTTATTTTTTCTTCTTCTTTACCTTTCTTTTTATAATATAACGTTTGCTATTGTCGGAAAGTATTTTTTAGATAGACCTTTTCGATTAATTAGTCTTCCTTGCCTTTGGATTATACTGGAATATTTAAAGGAAAATATCTGGTGCGGTTTTGGTTGGGCTAACTTAGGTTATTCCCAATATAAGAATCTTTATCTTATCCAAACAGCAGATTTATTGGGAGTGAAGTTTATTTCTTTTCAGATAATTATGGTAAATATTTTGATTTGGGAAGGACTCTGTTTCTTAAAAAATCCTAAGTCGAACAAAACTAATTCTAAAAACATTTTTTTTAAGCTTGGGTTGGTAACAATAATTTTTCTTATTTCGATTATTTATTCTGTTTACCGGCTCAATTGTTCTTCAGATATTCATTCCGATAAGTTAAAAGTTACAATAGTTCAACCTAGCATACCCCAAGAATTAAAATGGAAACATTCTGCTATCCCAGAAATATTAAGAAGATTAGAAATATTAGGCCAAAAAGCAGAAGAAGATTCTTTATTGATCTTTCCAGAGGCAGCTTGGCCGCTTTTAATCGATGTCGGTAGTTCTAATTATCTAAATTTTTTTATAAAAGAATTAAAAAGAAATTCACTTGTCGGTGCGGTGATAAAAGATAATAAAGAAAACTTTTATAATTCCGCTTTATTGTTTGATAAAGAAGGTACATTATTAGATTCATATTATAAGATAAGGCTAGTTCCTTTCGGTGAATATGTCCCCCTTAGAGATTTTTTAAGTTTTATTAGTGTTTTGAATTCGGTCGGAGATATATCCAGAGGAGAAAAATATACCGAATTTTCTTACCGCAAGAAAAAATTTTCGGTATTGATTTGTTTTGAGGATATTTTCCCACAATTTACTTCTCGTATGGCACGCCAGAGAGATTTACTTATTAACATAACTAATGATGCTTGGTTTTATGGAGAACCGCAAGCTAGTCAACATCTAGGTATTATGGTTTTTAGAGCTATAGAAAATAGAATTTCCATTGTGCGAGCTGCCAATACCGGATTTAGCGGTTGGGTTTCTCCAGAAGGGAAAATTGATCTTTTAACTAGAGATAGAAAATATTTGTTTATTCCAGCAACCGAAAACTTTGAAATTCAACTAAGAAAAAAAAGAAGTTTTTATAATAAGTATGGTGAAATTTTTGTTTATTTTAGTATTTTATTAGTGGCATTTATTTATGTAGGGATATTATTATCAAAAAAATATTTTTTTGATAAGTTTTCCTAAACATAAAATTAGGAATATTAACGTAGGGAGGTGAAGAAAATTTATGAAGTTAGAACTTGAAGTAGTAGAAATTACTAAACCGGAAGAACTGAATGTTATAATTGGGCATTCCCATTTTATCAAAACCGTTGAAGATATTTATGAGGTTTTAGTAGGCAGCGTGCCGAATATAAAATTTGGGTTAGCTTTTTGCGAAGCTTCCGGAAAACGCCTGATAAGATTAGAAGGCAACGATGATAATTTAAAGAAAATAGCTTTAGAAAATTCGTTACGTTTAGCTTGCGGGCATATGTTTTTTATTGCTTTAGATAATGCTTATCCGGTAAATGTTCTTAACCAGATCAAAAATGTTCCGGAAGTGTGTAGAATTTTTTGCGCTAGCGCTAATCCTTTACAGATAATAGTAGGCAAAACTTCTCAAGGCCGGGCTATTATGGCAGTAATAGATGGCTTGCCGCCCCTTGGCGTAGAGAGTGATAGCGATATCGTTTGGAGAAAAGAATTATTAAGAAAGATAAAATATAAACTTTAGCAAATAAGATTAAAAGTATAATTTTAGGTATCTTAAGTTGATAAAAATAACCTCTTTGCTATAATCATTTTTATGGATAAAGAAAAAAAGAAATTTTTAAGAAGAAAAGCCGGTTTTTATGCTATAAAATTTTTTACTTCCTTAAGTGCTATATTGTCTCTTAAGGCCGATTATTTTATAGGCCGATTCTTTGGTTGTATAGCTTATTATTTTATTTTACGGCATCGTCGTATTGCCTTAGAGAGTTTAGCGATAGCTTTTCCTAAATTAAGTATTAAGGAGAGAAAAACAATAGCCCGTAATTTCTTTATTTTTATGGTTCAGGGATATTTAGAAATGTTGCATATATTAAAAAATCCCCGACAACTTGATAATATACATTGCGAAGGCTTGAATAATCTTAAGTCCGCTTTAAGTAATAACAAAGGAGTAATAATGCTCACGGCGCATTTAGGCAACTTTCCTTTAATGAGTTTAAAATTAGCTAAAAGTGGTTTCCCGGTAAATATAGTTATTAGGCCTATGCGTGATAAACCAGTAAATGATTTCTTTCATAATTTAAGAGAACAATCTAGCGTCAAAACAATTTCTTCTTATCCTCGTCGAGAATGTATAGCGGGTATCATAAGGGCATTACGTAATAATGAGATTGTTATAATG
>JAGOLA010000131.1 GCA_017994375.1 Candidatus Omnitrophota bacterium
CTCCTAAACCGTATTGCTCAACTTCAAAAAGATAAAGACAAAGAGCTTTCGGAGCTAGATAAGGCAAAATTAGAATTGGAGAAAGCACTTAAGGAAGAAATCGATAATTATAAAACTAAGCTGGAGATTACAGAACGCGGCTTAGTGATTACTTTTTTGTCGGAAGTATTCTTTGATTCCGGAAAAGATATAATCCGCCAAGACGGTAAAGAATCCCTTAAGAAGGTAGCGGAAGTTTTAAATCAAAATGTACCGGATTCTAATGTGGCTATAGAAGGTCACACTGACAATCAGCCGATTAAGCATTCCGGCTGGAAATCTAACTGGGAATTATCATCGGCACGGGCATTGGCAGTATTACATTATCTTACCGATGAATGTAGCGTAGTGCCGGCCAGGCTTTCTGCTAATGGTTACGGAGAATACCGACCGGTTATGGCCAATGATACTAAAGAAAATATGCAAAAGAACCGCCGGGTAGAGATTGTAATTTTACCTTCTAAGATTAGTAAGGTTAATAAAGAGACGTCGAATTAAATTCTTCAAAAAAGGAGGAAGTATGCTTAAAGATACGAATTTACTAATTTTAGGGTCAATAATGGTTTTATCGTTATGCGGTTGTCAGACTGCTGGGCCGAAAACTACTACCGGAGCTGTAGGCGGTGGATTGCTTGGCGCTGCTGTCGGAGGAATAGTGGGTCATCAAAGCGGCCATGGTCTGGAAGGAGCAGCGATAGGAGCAGTGGGTGGAGCTTTAGCCGGCGGTTTAGTCGGTAATCAAATGGATAAGCAAGCATTAGCAGATAACCCTAATCACATACCACTTACCAAAATAGCCGAAATGGCTTCGCAAGGATTACCGGATGCGGTAATTATCGATGAGATTCAAAGAACAAAATCCCGATACAATCTTAACTCCGAACTTATAACTTATTTAAAAGAAAATAAAGTCAGCGACAGAGTAGTTGATTATATGCTTTCCACAACTAAGTAGTTATTAGTTGCTAAAAACAGCGCAAAATAATAGCTAATTTTCTAAAAAACCTCTCCTTATAAAAAGGTATTCGGCGGTAATTACTTTTAGGGTATGAGACGTGCTAAGCATATTTTATTATTCATTTTGTTATTTATCGCCGGCACCTGCCTATCTAGCAAGCCAATAATTATTTTTCTTGTTAAACAACAGCTTAAAAAAACATTTATCAATAGCGATATCTCTATTGGTAGTTTTAATATGAAATTGCCGGCTTTTACGAGGGGTTTTAGCAGATTAAATGAGCTTAGTTTCTTTGCTATCCAAATTAATAAAGAAAAAGCCTATGATTGCAAGGTAAAAGAGCTAAAAATTTACTTTAGTTTTCCTTCTCTTTGGCAGAAAAGCATCGCTAAGTTTTATTTAGAAAATGCTTCGATTAATATTAATTTAGAGCAAGAAAATATCCTAGATTTTAACCAAAACTTAAGCTCTAAACCCAGCGCTTTTTTAGTAGAATCCCTAGAATTTAAGAATATAGCTATAAATTTAAAAACAAAGCAGGCGATTTTAAAAACAGTATTAACTGCTGAAATAAATCCCATAGAGCAGATTGTTAATTATCTGGAAGGAAAAGTAGTTCTTTTAAAATATCAGGATTTTCAATTACAAGGAGCTTATTTAGAAGCTAGCCAAAATAAGCAAGGTGAATTATCTGTAGAAAAAATACAGTACGATAAAGTCAAGATAGAGAATATTAAAAGCATAATCCGCCTTAATAATAAAACTTTAAACATGAATTCTTTATCAGCCAAGATTTTTAAAGGGGACATTTTAGGAAATTTGAGTTTAAAAATAGATAAAAATTGGGAATATTTTTGCCATTTAAATTTTACTAATATAGATTTAGTAGACTTTATCGATAGTTTTAACCTACAAAAAAAAATTCGTCTAGATGGAGCGCTGGTCGGCAATATAAGTTTAAAGGGGAGAGGTAAGGAGATAAATATTTTAGACGGCGGTTTCAATGCCCTTAGCCCCGGAGGGATGTTAGTTATAAAAGACGATAAATTTTTAGAGACTATGGCTAAAAGAACCGGCCAGTCTTTAGATATATTAGCAGAAAGCTTTAAGGATTACTATTATAATAGCGGTGTAATAAAATTATCTTTAGATAAAGGAGATTTAGTTTTTCATATCGCTTTAGAAGGAGACAAAGGAGCAAGAAATTTAGCTATTACCTTGCATGATTTTAAATTAGGATATCATTAATAAATTGATGGTATAATTTAACTAAGCCCTTGGCATCTTTAATGCCAAGGGCAAGTTTCATTAAATAAGGAGGTTAGTTTATGAGGATAATAGTTTTATTCTTGGTATTAGGTTTATTAGGGTGCGCACGAGTCAAAGTCGAAGCACCTAAAGAGCCGATCAAAGTCGATATTTCTATGCGCTTAGATATTTATCAGCATATTCAAAAAGATATTGATGCCATCGAAAATATCGTTTCGGGTCATCAAGAGGAAAATAATCTTAAAGATAACCAAAGCTCACTACATTTTTTACAACCTCTTTATGCCCAAGATTTAGATCCGCAATTAGAGCAGTCAGCCATAAATAGAAAGAACCGTTATGGACAATTAAGTTCCTTAGAAGCCAAGGGTATTGTAGGAGAAAATAAATCCGGTTTAGTAGAGATTAAAGATTCTGCAGCTTATGATATTTCGATAGAATCATTAGTAAAAGCCGAAAATGACGACCGAATGGTTATTTACCGGACCATAGCCCAGAAAAATAACAGCTCGGTAGAAGAAGTACAGAAAATGTACGCTAAACGTTTGCAGCAAGATGCACCTTCGGGTACGCCGATAGAGGTTTGGAATGAATCTAATAGTAGATACGAATGGCAAGTAAAATGAAGGTTGTTTTACTATTGACCTTTCTTATAAACCTCTTATAATTTA
>JAGOLA010000028.1:0-4345 GCA_017994375.1 Candidatus Omnitrophota bacterium
ATGATAGAATATTATACTGCAGTAGGCGATAAAGAGAGGGTAGAAAAAATTATAAAAAATAAAAAAGAAATTTATAGCAAGTAATTGCTGGAGGTTTTGAAAGTGGATAGCTTTAAAATCGATAGTCATAAACTTTATTATCACGTACCTCGAATTTATGATTGGCTTAAAGGTAAAAATATTTACCCTATATATATTGAAGTGGGAATCTACTCTGGTTGTAATCATCGATGTTCATTTTGTGCCTTTGATTTCTTACAATATTCGGCGAACAGTTTACAGTTGGATTATTTTAAAAAATTTATTAATACTGTGGTAAAAAAGGGAGTTAAGTCTATATTATTTGCTGGTGAAGGTGAACCTTTATTACATAGGGATGTCATCGAAGTAGTATCTTTTACTAAAAGCAAAGGTATAGATGTGGCTTTAGCGACTAATGGTGTTATGCTCACTAAAGATAAGTTACAGGAATTATTATCAAACCTTACTTGGTTAAAAGTAAGTTTAGATGCCGCAACTAGGAAGATTTACTCTTATATCCATGGTGCGAAAGAAAAAGATTTTGATACTGTAATCAGTAATTTAAAAGAAGCTGTTAAAATTCGTAATAAAAGTAAATATAAGTGCGCTATCGGATCCCAATTTTTATTAATTCCTAGCAATTATAAAGAAACTGTAAATTTTGTACGGCTTATGCGTGATATTAAAGTAGATTATGCAGTAATTAAACCTTATTCGCATCATCCTTCTAGTAAGAATATCATTGATCAAAACTTTGATTACAAAAAAACAATATTTTTAGAGAAACAATTGGAGAAATATTCCAGTGATAGTTTTCAAGTAATATTCCGGCGTCGGACAATGGAGGGATTTAATAAGAAAAAAACCTATAAACATTGTTATGGGTTACATTTTGCTACTCACATTACTGCTAATGGGGATGTATATCCTTGTAATTTCTTTGTAGGCAAGAAAGAATTCTCATTTGGGAATATTTGTCAGGAAAGTTTCTCTCAAATTTGGGAAGGTGCTAAACGAAGAAAAATAATGGCTAGAATAAATTCCAAACAAGATATGAATGCTTGTCGGTGTAATTGCCGTCTTGATAAGATAAATCAATATCTTTGGGAGCTAAAAAATCCAAGCCAACACGTTAATTTTATTTAATAAATAGTGGTTGAGGCGATGAATAAATTTTCTCTTTCTGTTTGTGTTCCGGCTTTCAACGAGGAAAATACTCTTGTGTCAGCAGTAAAAGATTTAATAGGCACTTTATCATCGAAAGTTAAAGAGTTAGAAATTATCATCGTTGATGATGGAAGCATCGATTCTACTTATCAACTGGCAGTTAAATTAGCAGAGGAATATTCCGAAGTCAAAGTCTTACACCATGAAAAGAATCTAGGGTTAGGAGCATCTTACCGAGATGCTTTAAAAGAAGCTAAAGGAGATTATTTTACCTGGTTTCCTGGAGACCATGAAAATTCAGCTGTACAGTTTATTCAATACTTCCCTTATTTAGAGAAAAATACTGTAGTTACTTCTAATCATTTAGGCTATGATCAGCGCTCTTTTTTCCGTCATATTATTTCTCGAAGCTATACTTGGATTTTTAATTTTTGTTTTCATTTAAATTTGAAATATTATAACGGTTTATCAATTTTTCCTACAGTAGTTTTACGATCTTTCCCTATAGTTTCAGAGGGTTTTTCTCTACCGGCAGAAAGTATGATTAAGGCCATGAAAAAAGATTGCAGAGTTGTAGAATTGACTGTTCCTTTGAGTAAAAGAAATTGGGGGAAGTCGAAAGCCTTGACTTTGGTATCTATAATGAGAATGTCGAAAGATTTATTTATGATTTTATTCAGTAAGGTGTAATCTATGGCATATTCATTGGAATATGCTGCGTCATTTATCAGATTTTAGATAACAATAGATAGTTAGTAATACTTTTTATGAAACTACAAATAACTGTTTTTTCTATTTTTCTACTTTTTTTTATCTACTTTTTCGTAGTTTACGACACTGGATTTCACGGGCCGGATGAACCTGTTTATCTTTCTTATACCAGTAGCGTAGCCGAAGACGGAGATCTAAATATCATCAATCAAGATTATGGTAAAGTTAACCGCCTAATTATTTCCCATACCTATAATGCACCTAATTTTCATAACCATGGTGGCATAGTCCTTTGGGTCCCTTTCTATCTTTATGCAAAAATAATTTACTATCTTGCCATAAAATTAAGTTTTATAAATATAACTAATTTTGGAATACATAATATAATAAAGTGCGTTATGTCTTTTAGCACCATAGCTTTTTGTTTTATAACCCTTATTTTGATTTATATACTATATAGATTATTTTTTTCGAACAAAGTTGTAATTTGGTCTATTGTAGTTATGTTTTTTGGAACGCCGTTCTTTTATTATGTCTTATTTCAAAGCGGTAACGCCAATATAATAGCTTGTTTATTTACTATTTTATCAATCTGGTTTTGTTTACAGGCAGAATCCTTTAAGAGATTCCATTGGTTTACTTACGGTTTATTATTCTCTATGTGCGTTTCGGTCAGGTCTGAATTATGGCTTCAAATATTTTTCATTGCTCCCTTTTTTATTATTCTTAGTATCCAAAAAAGAATATCTTTGAAACATGGTATATATTTTATTTTAGGTTTTTTAGTTGTATTTATTCTACGGGGGATAAATGCCTATATAAAATATGGTACTTTACATATGGAAGAGATTGTTTATTTACTTCCATATTTACAGAGCCATTTTTCTTACTCTATTGGTGTTATTTTTTCTTCTCACAAAGGTCTTCTATATAATACACCCATTATTTATCTTTGTTTATGGGGTTTCATCTTAATATTGGTTGGCTTACTCGCTAAAATCAGAGATAAAAAAGAGTTTAAAAATATCCAGGATTTGCTTTTTCTTATCTTATCAGGTTATTTAATAATTAAATTGTTATTATTTGGGAGGCTGTATTATGCTGCTGGGACTTCTGTCGGTATGCCTCTATTTTTAGCTGATAGTACGCGCGCATTCTTAGCTGAATTTCCTATTTTCGTGTTACTGTATGCTCGTATCTTTCAAACTCCAAACAAATATATCAAGTATTTTTATGCGGCTATCTCTTTGTTTTTTGTTTTTTGGAACTTAATTATTATTTTTGAACACATAGCTGGTTTAGATTGGATTAATATAATTGATCAGCCTAGCATAATAAGTAGAGTTCAATCTATTAAATATATGTTAGATTTCTTATTCCTGGGAAGGGATTTATCTATAAAATTATGGACTTGTTTGCCATTATCTTTGATTGTTTTAGGTATAGGGGTTTATCTGATAAACATACCTTTTAGAGTAAAGTATCTTTTTTGGGAGATAAAAAATATGGACAAGCTTATTAAATTATTAAGTATTTTTACTCTTTATGCCAGTTTAACTTATTTTTCTATCACAGTAGCTAATGCCTTTAATAATTCTAAAAATGTTGATAAACTAAAACAACAAGATTTTTTTCAAGACTCTGAGATAATTGATACACCTGCTATCAAATTAACTCCTATAGAAAAAGATCAGCGTCTTAGAAATTTATTCGATATGATGCGTTATTTTACTCTTAAGGGTGATTTAGGCAGAGTGTATGAGGTAAGAGAATTCAGAAGACAATTTTTTGGTCAAAAAGAGTCGGATATCTTTAGTTACCCAACTAAAGCCTATTATGAATTGGCTGAAACTTACCTAACTCAACGCCGATTTAAAAAAGCTATTGATAATTATAAAAAGATTATCGCCCAAGATCCTATGGATATAGACGCTCTTATAGGTTTGAGCGATATTTATATAGTAAATAGTCAATATGATGAAGCACAAGCAGTGCTTAAAAGAGCTATTGAGCTTAATCCTAAATCGATCAATGCCAATAGACGTTTAGCAGATCTATTTATTAAAATTAATGATTTAGAACAAGCAGCTAGATATTACCAAAATTGTCTTGTTTTAAGTCCTGGTTCCGTAGATGTTTATAATAAGCTGGGGGATATATATTTTATTATAGGAGATTATAAAAAAGCTAAAACCTATTATGAGATGACTATTAAAATCTTTCCAGAGAATGTAGATACTTTATTTAAGTTAGCAGATGTATATTCTTTGCAAGGAGAAGATGATAAAGCATTAGAAATTTATAAAAAGTGCATAAGGATTAATCCGGCAAGCTCCTTAGAAACCTACCGACGTTTAAGTGAAGCCTACCGGTTGAAAGGAGAAGATTTAAAAAGAGTAGAATGTTTAGAGCAAGGCTTGAGGGCCATACCAGATTCTTTAACGCT
>JAGOLA010000028.1:4445-13459 GCA_017994375.1 Candidatus Omnitrophota bacterium
ACTTGATTTATTGGCGGATGCTTATGCTAAAGTCGGCAAATTCAAGCAGGCAGAAGAATGCTTCAAAAAAATAATTCAAATAAATCCTAACTATCCGGGAGTCTATACCAATCTAGGCAATCTTTATGAGAGCCTTATCAATCTTTATCAAGGCAGTGGCGATCTAGATAAAGCTATCGAAGTTTATGAAAAATTTATAGATCTTCGACCTCAGGATTTTAGTATTTACCTTAGGCTAAGTGATGTTTACTTACAGCAAGGAGACTACGATAAAGCTATAGAGATTTACCAGAAGCTTGTCCAAATTACACCAAGCTCCTTAGAAACCTACCGACGTTTAAGTGAAGCCTACCGGTTGAAAGGAGAAGATTTAAAAAGAGTAGAATGTTTAGAGCAAGGCTTGAGGGCCATACCAGATTCTTTAACGCTACTTGATTTATTGGCGGATGCTTATGCTAAAGTCGGCAAATTCAAGCAGGCAGAAGAATGCTTCAAAAAAATAATTCAAATAAATCCTAACTATCCGGGAGTCTATACCAATCTAGGCAATCTTTATATGAACACAGGTAATGATGGTAAAGCCATTGAATATTACGAACAGGCTTTAGAAGTTGATCCTAGCATAAGTGAACTTTATAGTAAATTAGGTTATATGTATAGTCATAAAGGAAATTATAATAAAGCTATATATAACTTTGAAAAATTTCTTCATTATCAACCAAAACACCCAGAAATCCATTATGTTTTGGGACAAGCTTACCTTAATGTAGATAACCGGAATAAGGTGCTGAATGAAATCGATATACTTAGAAAATGGGGGTATAATGATTTCGCTGATCCCCTAGAAGATATGTTAAAGGAGCATTATTCTGAATAATCAAACCATAAGAACTTCTACCTTTAAAGGCATAAGCATATTTTGTTTTTTAACAATAGCCGTTACTATATTATTTTCTCCGTTATTCATGGGACAGAAGGGAATATTCCATGATGATCAAGGTATGGAAGAATTTCCACGCTATTATTTTGTTGCTAAAAATCTGCAAAAAGGTATTATCCCCCTTTGGGATCCTCAAACTTGGTGCGGAGCCATCCCTTTTTACGCTCGTTATTACGCTAATACCTATTATCTTCCTCTTTGGCCATTCTTTTTGTTAACCAATCTAGATAATCTTCATAACGCTTATCAGTCTCTTATTATAATGCCGTTATTTTTACATTATCTATTAGCTGTTTTCGGGATGTTTACGTTTCTTCGTAAAACTTTAAAATTCAATTATTTTTCTTCCTGTTTTGGAGCACTAGCTTATATTTATAGCCCTACCTTTAGTTATGCTTATGTCTGGCAACAAGTGGTAATTACTCAAGCTTGGTTGCCTTGGCTATTTACAATTTACCTTTCTTTATTAAATAAGCAAAAATTTTGGAAATTTTTTTTAGCTGGAATGATTTTAGCTTTTATATTAACTGCTGGAGCACCTTACCTTTGGCCGCTTATTACTTTTATCTGGGCCGGAATAATTATAGTATCTATAATATCTCAGCGGCCTTTAGAAAAAAGGATAGTTAAAGCTATAAAACCCTTGATGATTGCTTTTATAATTATTGTTATAGGGGCAGGACTAAGCGCTGTTTATTTATTCCCTTTTTTAGACAGCAGAAATTATACTCAGGAACATATAAAATTAGATATTAATACTGCTTTAAGTGAAGATAAAGGAAGCCTTCCGCCACTTTTCTTGTCAACACTGTTGGTCCCTAATTTATTTAATAGTATTACTGGGAATAAGATGAATATTATTAGTCCTGTCCACGATGTAGCATTTTGGGATGCTAATCTTAGCGGTGGGTTAGCAGTTTTCCTGCTGGTTTTATTAGGAATCATATTAGCTTTGAAGATTCCAGTTAGTAATCCCGATATAGCTATAAGGCGACGCTATACCGTAGTTTTCTTTTTTCTTTATCTTTTTTCTATTCTATGCGTTTTGGGAAGACATACACCTTTTTATCGTTATGTTATAGGATATTTACCCGCTATTGGGCAACTTCCTAGGCCTATACGCTATAGATTTATCCAATGTTTTGCCACGGCTGTTTTAACTGCCGGCGGAATAAACTATTTAATTAATATCGAACCTGGGAAGATAATAAAGTATTTACGGCGTTGGTTGTGGGTTTATTTGATATTTTCGCTATTTATAGTTATTGTAGTTATTATTTATCCTGGACGTATAAAGAGTGAAATTTTTCATGAGTGGTCTGAGCCACCTGTATCGTCAATAGGAGAATATTTTGCTGTCGATGATGCAATCGGAAGATATTCTGAAAATTTTCCGGTCAAAAGAATAAGAGTAGCTTTTAACGGTAAATCTTCTGGAGAGATACGTTATGCTGAAAATCATAGGGTATCACCGGACGAAGGCGTATTCGTTTGTTATTACAATGTGCCAGAGGCCGGCTGGTATGAGTTTGACGTTAATATTCCAGAAAATAAATTTCTCTGGATTCAACAGAAAACAGCTAAAGCTGATATAGGATTTAAAAGATCCGGAGAATCCTTGGATGTTTTTTCTTATGATAATGAAAATAACCGTTGGCAGAAGCGCTCTTACTTGAATTCTATTTGGATTCTTCAGAAGAAACAAAAAGTCACATCTTCTTTATTAGCACGATTAATAAAAAAAGATGTCTTTATGAGTTCAGCAATTTATCCACTGTTATACTGGTTGGGATTATCATCATTGCTAATTTTTAGTTTCTACTTTTTTAAAGAAAAACTATTAGGATATTTTATCGGCTGGATTGCTGGCGTAGAATTATTTATATTCTTTACACTGGGATTTTACGGCGGCATGTTTAATACTTACGAAGGAGAGGCTTTTATTGAGCATCGTTTACGTGCTAAAACTCCCCTAAGACATCCGATAGTCGAACGTTTCCAAAATAAACTAAGCAAAATCGTAAAAAATTCTAATTTAAGAATTGCTTCTGATGAGCCATTTCACGATAATTTTGCCCGTTTGAGTAACCACTTTGCTCTTATGGGGTATGAGATGCATCCTTTGGAAACAAGATTTAAAAAAGCTATTGAGTCTGCTTACGGTTTACCAATAGGTTGGCTTTATTATTTCAATAACCCCGAACCTTCATATGTTAATTTTCTAAGTAATTTTTCCGTGGGTTATTTTATGGATAAGAATCCCAATAAAATATTTCCTAGTGAAAGGTCAGTCTTGCTTGCTGGTGGAGAAGGATTTTTTGTGCATATTAATAATATAGCTTTGCCACTGGTTTATACCATAGATAGAATAAGGATAGCTTCAGAGGAAGAACAACTCAGACAGATAGTCTCAGGAGACTTGCATAAAGCTGTGTATGTAGGGTTGTTTCCAAACACCCAACTAAAAGACACAGATTTTTATGATGGAGGAGATGATATCACATATTTTAATAATTTGCAGAAAGCAAATCCTATATATGATGTTAATTTTGATAACCCAAACCGTATTGATTTAGATATTTTAGTAACTAGGCCAGCGATGTTAGTTTTTAGTGAAGTTTGGTATCCGGGCTGGAAAGCTACAATTGATGGAAAAGCAGCACCTGTTTTAAGGGTAAATTATTGTCAACGTGGAGTCTGGGTGGATAAAGGCACGCACAATGTACAATTAAAATTTCGACCGTTTATCTGGTCGCAGGGAGCATCGATTTCTTTAAGCGCAGCGGTATTAATGTTAGCCTGTCTAATTTTATCGGTAATTAGAGGCTTTAAGATTAGCTAAATAGAAAATGAGTAATAAGAATCATTTGCTCATAGCATTAATATTAATTGTCGCTAATTTACCTTACCTATTTAATATTCAGCAGGATCTCACCTTTAAGCCTTTTGATAATCCTATAGTTTGTCATGATGAAGCTTCTTTCGGTCTGAATGCTAAAGATATACTTTTGTTTGGAATAGATTCTCTTAAGCATGACCGTCTTTACTTTGTCTGGACCATCAATGTTTTATTAGCTTTAGTTTCTTTTTTCTTTTTTGGTATTTCTCTTTTTGCTTTACGTTTGCCTTATATCATCTTAAATATTTTAGGCAATATCATATTTTTCGATTTACTTCGCAGGAACACCGGCAAAAGAATCGCCGCAGTAATCACGCTTCTTTTTGCTTATTTTTTGCCTCGCCTGATTATTGGGAAATCTGCCATGATCGAGTCTTCGGTTATTCCCTCTCTTATCGTGATATCCTGGTTGATGCTATTTGTTAAAAAAAGACCACTTGTTTACTTTTTTTTAGGCATTGCTGCCAGTATAGTGGCCATAATGAAAGCCGACCACCTGATTGTTGGTTTTATTCTTCTAGCTTTTGCCATCTCAGATGATCTATCAGATAGAAAGAAGTTTCTGAATACCAGGTTATTGCTTACTGGCATAGGGCCTATTTTATTACTCTGGGCTGTATTTCTTAGTATAGTCGGCTTTGATAAAGCCGCACTTTACTATAGATATGAGTTAATAGCCAATGCTCCCCGGGCATTACAGTTTGGTTTTTACGGAAACTCAGGAACTTTAGAGTTACTCAAGAACAATATAATTAAGATTTGGAAGTGGGACCAGTTGTTTGCTATATTAAACTTTGTGTTAGTACCTATAGCATTAATACATTTTTTCACTAAACTTCGTGACTGGTATAATCCTCTTTTCCGAGCCATGGTGCTATTCTTAGGAATTCTTTTATTTAAGGTCTACTTCAGTACTTATCTTGTTGGTCAATGGAGATTTGCTCCTGTTTACCCGCTTCCTTTTTTAGCCTTAGCCTACATAATCGTGTCTTGGAAAGAATTTAACAAGACTTATATCAATAAAGGTCTGCGCTTTTATCGCTTAAGTATGCTAAGCCTGGGTATTATTTTCATCTTTTTAGTTAGTCCATTAGTATCAAAGATGATAAAACTTTTTTCTGGCGTTTATTTTCATCCTACCTATAAGATAATCAATACTGCTAAGTACATCAGCAAATTATTAGACCCGAGTTGGCAAGTTATTTTTGCCGAAGGCCATTTTACTTACCCGGCATTGTTACTTCCCAATAAATGTTTTGATATAGTGCCTAATGTCAAAGCTAAGAGTTTTTTTAAACTGGAGTCTGATCCTGAACAAATGTGGCGGACAATAGAAATTAATAAAAAAATTGCCTATATTATGGTTCACCCGGAAAATTATTTAGTTATTAATTTTGTTAGGTCTATACCCGGTGCAAAACTTATTTCAAAAAATGCTTTACCTTTTGACCAAGGGTATATTTATCAAATACGTTGGGCAAAATTTGATAAAGACAGAAAACTTGTTCTAAAAGGAAATTGGGAATCTTGAGATGGTTAAGTCAAAATCAGTATTGTTTGTTTTAACAATTTTTTTAGTAGCTTCTTTAAACCATTTGTTAACCTTTATGGCTTACGATTGGTTTGCCGGTATAGATAATTACAGTTACGATGTAGCCGGCTTGCAACTGCTTTCTGGTCATGTCTTTGATTTATTTCCGATAATCTTCCGTCCACCCTTTGTGCCAATAGTTAAAAATATTCTTTACCTTATTTTTGAAGGTAAGCCCTATCTTTTTGCTATTTTTTTACATTTACTAGGAATAGCTACAGTTCTTCTAGCTTATAGATTAGGCAGTCATTTAAACAAGATGGTTGGATTCATAACCGGATTGCTGGTAGCTTTAAGTCTCCCTATGTCGGTATTTTTTCACCAGGTATCTACTTTTACTTTTTTTGTACCGTTACTTATTTTAGCCGCAGACCGCTTTATAGTCTGGATTAAAAGACCTAATCTCTGGACATCAGCATCATTGGCGATAATCGTTTCTTTTTGTTTTCTTAGCCGTATGGAAGCGATAAGTTTAATTTTGGTCTTTTCTATTTTCGGCTGGTTAGGACATAAAAACTGGCGCCAACTCACCGTATTTTTTGCGGTTTGCATAGGCATCTTGATGTTGTTGAACACCTTCTATTACGTCAATTTTGGATACTGGGGAGTTACTTACAATAAAGGTTGGGCTTTATTTACCCGTCTCACCAGAGCCGAAGACCATCAGTTTGATATAGCTAATGGTTACGCTTCGGCTAAGATTGGAGATTATATGAAGATGGAGTGGCCCTCCCGGGTTAAGGATACGCACCCTATAGAATTTCAAATGTACGTTTTAAATTTAGTGCAGAAAGACTTAGGGTATTTTGCTGCCGATAGACTTTTTTTTCAGGCTGGCCTTGAGGCAATACGAAAAGACCCATTAAAGTTTATAAAATTTACTTTTTTTAGAACATTAGGCCAACTTGATTTATTTGAATTCCCCGGTCTTAACCATAAGGAATTTCCTTTCCAGTCAGAATCCGGACATATGTGGGGTTTTTCCGGAAAACGAGAACAGGAAAGAGCCGAGAAGTTTCAGCATTGGCATGAGGACCTTTTAAGGATAGATTCGCCTTTAAAGTGGGAAAAAATGGCAATAAAACAAAGAATTCGCAGATTAGTGGGTTTGAAAAATTCTGAACCGCCAGAACCACCACCATCATTTAAGATGGTGCCCAACGTTACACTTATTAATGGAGCAGTAGCAACACTACATTGTAGTGATGGAAACATGGGTGAAAGGCTTTACAGCTGCTTGGACTTAGATATTTATTACTTTCTTAAGTATTGGGGGCAGAAAAAAACAAGTTTAAAAGCTCTTAAGATATTGAGACTGTGGGATGTGCTCATGCCGAAAGCAAGACTGCGTATTAATCTTCACAGATTTATGTGGTTTTTTTGGGTTATCGGGATAGCGGTTTCTAGAAAACGCTGGCATGTGCTTGTTCTAAGTGCTCTTTTGTCTTTCGTAGTATTATATGCTCTTACCCAGGCTATTTTTAGCGACAATTTTGGCGGCAGATTCGAACTTTATACCAGGGTCTTTTTATGGCTAGGGGCTTCATATGGTATTTGGGCTTTATTTAGACTGAAGAAAACAGTTAACAATTCCGATAATTGAATCTGGAGATATTTTTTGAGATTTATAGAGTTTATCGTTAAAGAAGTGGGTGCTGTAAAGAGATTGTTAAGGCGGGAATACTATCTTTTATTTAGATCAGACTACATAAAGAAGCAGCTAGAGAACCGTAAGGGAGTTTGTGGTCGACACGGATGCTGCGATTTAACTATAACTGGTAAAATATTCAATAAATATTTAAGGAAATGCTTAAGCAGTAAGTCGAGGCAAACTTGTTTACGTTGGAACAACTTACCGAAGGAATGCAAATTATATCCTATAGATGAAAAAGATAAGATTCCCGAAACAAGAAATTATTGTAATTTTCATTGGGATAAAGATACTCCTGATGACAGCTGATAATTTTGTAAAATAATGAGAAAAATCGGTTTATTAAAAGCAGGGTTAATTTATTGTTTTTTAATATTAATAACCTACTCGCCAATTATATTTCATGGTAAAACCTTAGCAGTAAGCGCTAGATATCCCTGGTTTGAAGATTCTCCGCCTCAACAAGAGTGGATATCGACAAAAGCTTACCCGAATACCCTAGCCATTGATCTCGGTACTCCGGCTGCTTATGAAGAGCCTTTTGATGTATTTGTCGGTAAACAGATAAGGCAGGGTAAATTTCCTTTATGGAATCCTTACTTAGCCTGTGGCACAGTTGTGCAGGAATCATTCAGCACCAGGACTTTATTTCCTTATCAATTATTACAAAATGTATTTCCCTGGGTCTTCCGGGACTTTTTTTTACTCGGACGTCTGTGGTTTGCAGCTATAGGAACCTTTATCTTTTTAAGAATACTAGGAGTAAGTTTTCAGGCCTCACTTTGTGGCGGTGCATTATATTGTTTCTCCGGAGCGATGACAGCATTTCTTACCTTGACTCAAATGAGTAATATTGCCATGATGTTGCCTTATGCTCTCTTAGGTGTAGAGTTGTTAAATCGTAAGACGGATTCTCTTTCAGTATTTTTTTCCAGTTTAACGACTTCACTTTTAATTTTAGGAGGTCAGCCAGAGATAGCCTTTTACGGCATAATATTTATTTTAACTTATTATTTCTTCCGTATTATCAATACGGAAACAGAACAAACTAAGTCAAAAAAAATTCTTTATGTTGCCTTTTCAATTTTACTAGCTCTTTTAATTTCATCTCCCGCATTTGTTCCATTTTTGGTTCAAGCCAAACAATATTATACTTTGCATCCTCCAGGCGGTACCCAAGGTATCAACAATCCTACTCCTTTGCTACATTTTAGGGCTGTTATTCTTCCGGAACTATTAAGATGGAGAGAAATGGCAAGTGCTTTCCCTATAATTGATGGTTGGGATTGGATAGGCGGTTATTTAGGAATAGGAGGTTTATTTATTATTTTTATAAGCCTTAGAGCAAAATGGAGGTTGCATAAGGAGTACTTATTCTTTTTGGGCTTTGCTTGTTTTATCCTATTAAAGAATATGGGTTTGCCAGTAATAGCCTGGATAGGCAGATTACCGGTATTTGATCAGATTTGGACTCCGCGTTGGGCTGGACCAGTTTGGAATTTATCTTTGGTCTTATCTGTAGCTTTAGGATTTGAATGGTTTCTGTATAAAAATCAGAGATTAGACTTTGGTAAAAATGATTCTCAATTAACACCAAGAGGATTCATTATTTTATCAGGGGGGATAGTTATTATATTGCTAGGGTTGTTATTTAGCCCTATTTTTTATCTCTTTTTAAAATATCATCTGAAGGAAAGTAAATATTTATCGTTAAATATCATATTCTTGCGGGTATTTTATTTTTCTCTCGGTAGTTTCCTAATACTTAAGGCGGTAAAACGCTTCAAGATACCTTTAGTATTTTTATCTTTACTATTTATTATAGTATTATCTATTTTTAATTTTCAGGCCCAGTTTCCTTATAGCGATACTTCTTTTAGAAATATTTTAAGCATTGGAGGTAGAGTTTTTTCAATGTGGCAGGGAATGTTAG
>JAGOLA010000029.1 GCA_017994375.1 Candidatus Omnitrophota bacterium
GTACATCCTACCTTGGTTTCTCTGGAGCATCCCTTATCGCATATTTCTTTAGCTTATAATGCTGTATATCGGAACACTTTGCCCGCCGGCGAACTGCTATTTTTTGGCGAAGGAGCAGGCGGTGTGCCAACATCTTCAGCAGTTATCTCTGATATTGTTAGCATTGCTTCCGGCAATAAAGCTTTTTTGCGTAAAGAGAGCAGGATTAAAATCAAAAATATCAAAAATGTAAAGTCTCGTTATTACATAAGATTCATGGCCCAGGATTCTCCAGGTGTCTTAGCCGATGTCTCTAGGATATTAGCCTCTTTTAATATTAGTATTGCTTCGGTAAGCCAAAAAGAGCAAAAAGAAGGTAAATTTGTCCCAGTAGTTATTATTACCCATGAGGCTAAAGAAGATAGTATAAGAAGAGCTATTATTAAGATTGATAGTTTGAAAAAAGTTAAAAAACCTTCTCAGATAATCAGAATAGAGGACTTATGAATTTTTACAACGGCGTTATCGAACGTTACCGAAAATACTTGCCGGTTACCGATAAGACCCCCTTGATAACTTTAAAGGAAGGTAATACTCCTTTAATATATGCTCCCAAAGTAAGCGCTGTTTTAGGCAGTGGCTTTGAAGTTCATCTTAAGTGCGAAGGATTTAATCCCACGGGTTCGTTTAAAGACAGAGGCATGACATTAGCTATTTCTAAGGCTAAAGAAGAAGGTTCTCAGGCTGTTATTTGTGCTTCTACCGGAAATACCTCGGCTTCAGCCGCAGCTTACTCGGTTCGGGCTAATTTAAAGTGTATTGTTATTATACCGCAAGGTGCTATTGCTTTAGGCAAGTTAGCCCAGGCGCTTATACATAATGCTAAAGTCATAGCTATCGAAGGCAATTTTGACGATGCTTTACGAATAGTTAAAGAATTATCAGCTAATTATCCGGTATGCTTAGTAAATTCTTTAAATCCTTACCGTATCGAAGGCCAAAAAACCGCTTCTTTTGAGATTTGCGATTTATTTGGAGATGCTCCTTACTTCCATTCTTTACCGGTAGGCAATGCCGGCAATATTACTGCTTATTGGAAAGGATACAAAGAGTATTATTCTTATAGAAAAATAAAGAACTTGCCGCGATTACTTGGTTTTCAAGCCGAAAAATCGGCTCCGATAGTGAAGGGGCACCCTATTAAAAATCCTCAAACTATTGCTACTGCTATTAGGATAGGCAATCCGGCAAGTTGGAAACAAGCTTTAGAGGCGAAAGAAGAGTCACAAGGTTTAATCGACAGCATAAGAGATAGTCAGATAATATCTGCTTATAAATTTTTAGCTAAAAAAGAAGGTATTTTTGTAGAACCCGCCTCAGCAGCTTCAATAGCCGGATTATTTAAACTAAAGCAAAAAGGTTTTTTTAATCGTTATCGAAAGAAGAGAAAAAAAATAGTAATTGTTTGTACTCTTACCGGTCATGGCCTTAAGGATCCTCAACTTGCCATAAGTAATATTAAATCTCCCCCTATTGTTAAAGCCAATTTAGAAACAGTCATTAAAATAGCTAATATTTGATTGCATGAGAGGTTTTTACGAGAAAGTTTCTTATATTTTGGATAAGATTATCAGGGAAGATTACGCTATTATCTTAGAGCCGCCTTTATGGGAATTGCCTTCTAGACAGGAATACGGAGACTTATCTTCCATGGTAGCGTTAAGGTTAGCTTCAGAATTAAAGAAAGACCCTTTAGAGATAGCTGTGCATATTCAGGCAGTATTAAAGAAATTTTTAAATGAAGATATAGAAAAAGTCGAAATTCTAAAACCCGGGTTTATTAATATTTTTATAGCCAAAGGAATCCTTATTGACTCTTTAAATGAAATTCTTAAATATAAAGAGGACTTTTTCCGCAGTCAAAGAAAGAAACGAATATTGATAGAGTTTTTAAGTGCTAATCCTACTGGACCTTTATCTATAGCTCATGGCCGTCAGGCAGTAATCGGTGATGTAATCGCCAAGGTTTTAGAATTTTTGGGTAATAAAGTTAAAAGAGAGTATTATTTAAACGACGAAGGAAATCAAATAGAACTTTTGATTTCTTCGGTAGACGCAAGGGCTAAAGAAATTAAAGGCAAGGATTTTATTTTCCCGGAAAACGGCTATAAAGGAGAATATATCAAAGATATTGCCAAGGAGTTGATAAGAAAGAAAAAGAAAGATATCCGAAATTTTTCTCTTGATTACATCATAACTATGATTAAAAAAGACCTTTTGGCTTTAGACATAAGATTTGATAGTTGGTTTAGCCAAAAAAAATTGCTCAAAGAGGGGAAAGTAGAAGAAGCGATAGATAGGCTAAAAAATAAAGACTTAATATATGAGGAAGAAGGTGCCTTATGGTTTGCCGCTACTAAATTTGGGGATGATAAGGACCGCGTTATAAAGAAAGCCGATGGTGAGCTTACTTATTTTGCTTCGGATATTGCTTACCATAGAGATAAAATTAACCGCAATTATGATGAGCTGATAAATTTATGGGGACCGGACCATCACGGTTATATTAAGAGAGTCAAAACAGCTCTTTATGCTTTAGACTATAAGAAAGAGGTCCTTAAAGTGATAATAATTCAACTAGTCACTTTAAAGACTAAAGAACGTATGTCTAAGCGAGCCGGAACGTTTGTTTTACTTTCGGATTTAATCAATGATATCGGGAAAGATGCTACACGTTTCTATTATCTTACCCGAAAAAATTCTTCACATTTAGAATTTGATTTAGATTTAGCTAAAAAAGCTTCTTTTGATAATCCTTTATATTATATTCAATATGTTTGTGCCCGAATCGAAAGTATTTTTAAAAAAGCAAAAGTCAATTCATTTGAAAAACGTTACAATAATTATTTAAAAGAAGAAGAAGAGTTTATATTATTGAGACAATTATTACAATTTGTCCACTGCTTAGATAAGGTTTACTATTCTTTAGAGCCGGTATTTATTATCGAGTTTTTAAAAAGCTTAGCTGCCGGTTTTCATAAATTTTATGAAAAAATACGCGTTATCGATAATGATAAAAATCTTACTCAGGCTAGGTTAAACCTGATAGAAGCTGTAAGAATAGTGTTCTATTGTGGGCTTAATTTGCTAGGGATAAAACCAGCTAAGAAGATGTAACCTTAAAAAATAAGTAGATATAAGATGAAAAGGTATTTATGGAAAATCAAACCAGCTAACCTTAAAGCCCAAGCTTTAGCCCAAAAACACGATATCTCAATTTCTTTAGCCCAAATTCTTCTTAACCGTGATATTGATGAAGATAATGTCCTTTCTTTTATAAATCCCAACCTTGATGATCTTTACAACCCTTTTTTATTACCAGATATAGATAAGGGAATAAAGAGGCTTAAAATAGCCGTAGAGAAAAAAGAAAAAATCCTTATTTTCGGAGATTACGATGTCGATGGCATTACTTCTTTAGCTATTTTTAATGAGTTCGCTAAGAATTATCCTACTATTTTTTCTTTTTATATACCCCATCGGGTAAAAGAAGGTTACGGTTTAAACCGAGAAGCAATTATACAAGCTAAAGAAAAAAAAGTTACCTTAATTATAGCTTTCGATTGTGGCACTAATTCTTGCGAAGAAATTAAATTAGCCGCATCTTTTGGTATCGATATTATTGTAATTGACCATCACCTTCCGAAAGAAGATTACTTTAAACCCTTCGCTCTTATAAACCCTAAAAGGAAAGATTCCCAATACCCCTTTTCGGAGTTAAGTGCCGGAGCGCTTAGTTTTAAATTCTTGCAAGCACTAACAAAATCTTTATGCCGGAAAGTTTTAGATTTAGTAGCTTTATCAGTAGTTTGTGATGTCGTGCCTTTAGTAGGAGAGAATCGGGCTCTATTAAAAGAAGGTTTAGGGATTATAAGGGAAAGTAAAAGATATTCTATAAGCGCCCTTTGCAAAGTATCGGGGATCAAACAAGAGAATATAGATGTTTTTCATATCGGTTTTATTCTTGGCCCTAGAATCAACTCTTCGGGAAGAGTAGCTCACCCTAAAGATTCCTTAGAGCTTTTCTTAGCTGAAGATCAAGAAAAAGCCAATAAGATTGCCTTACGTTTAAATGAATATAACCGCTTAAGGCGGGGGATAGAGGCTCAGATTTTGAAAGAAGCCGAAGGAGCTATCGAGGATAATTTAGAAAACAAAACGGCTATTGTAGTTAGCGGAGACAAATGGCATGTGGGAGTTTTAGGAGTAGTAGCTTCGCGCTTAGCCGATAAATATAATCGCCCTTCTTTTGTTATTTCTTTTGATGAAAAGATAGGTAAAGGTTCGGCTCGCTCTACCCAAAATATCCACCTTTTAGAGCTTTTAGATGAATGTGCCGATTCACTTCTTTTATACGGAGGCCATAAGAAAGCAGCCGGAGTTCTAATCGCTAAAGAAGAATTAGAAAGTTTTAAAGAAAGAATTAACACTTTTATCGAAGAAAATATTAACCCTCATGATTTTATACCGGCTATTGATATAGATATGCCGTTATCATTTAAAGATATAGATTTAAATTTTATCGAATGGCTAGATAAACTTAAACCTTATGGAGAAGGTAACCCTCAGCCGCTTTTTGTGGCGCATAATGTTTTTAAGAAGAGTGCCCCTCAAAAAGTAAATTCTCATTTTTCTTTATGGTTAAGCAATGCTGACCGGACTTTGGAAGGTACTGTTTATCGCCAGGATCTTTTAGAAATTATCGAATACAGCGACTATTTAGATATAGTATTTTCTTTGGAAAAAAATCATTATTACAACAGTCCTAAATTACTTATTAGAGATTGCCGCTTGGCGGACAATAGTAGGTAATTTACCGCTTTTTATGCACTTAGTGCAAACCAGCGTTTTTTTTACCTTACCATTTATAAGAAGCCTTTTAGACTGAAGATTAGGAAAGAATTTTCTCTTAGTGATACCGGTTGTTTTTAAGCCGACTCCGCCTTTTTTCTTAGGCAGACCCCTTCTTGATATCGAAGAACCAGTAATCGCTTTTTTACCGCAAATTTCGCACCTTCTACTCATAGTTGCTTTAATATACTAATAATTTTTTTATTGTCAAGAAAAATATTGTTAAATATTCTATGTAATATCCTGACGGAGTTGTTTTTCGGCATCTATAACATCGCGGTTTACAATCCTTAGGCAATTTCCTATTTTTATTTTTAAGATATTACTTATTACTTCGCAAGAGTATATTTCACGTAGTACTTGAATTGCCATTCGAAAATAACGTACTACTTCGCCTTCATCAACGCCAGAATATTGGTTTATTTTAGAGAAACTAGCTCCTTCAATCCACATCTTGGAGATATCACTTAAATAAAAATAAAATCTTTTACTTAAAGGATATATATGTAAGCTATGTTCTTTCTTGTGGATATCTTTAAGAAGGCGGTTTAATTGTCTATTGAAGACTTTTATTCTTTTGTTTAATTTTGGCCGTTTTTCGCCTTTACGGGGTTCGTAGACTAAGGCGGTTATCAGGATGAATAAGTCTTTTTCATCCAGACTGTCTAATAACCCTTTTTCGAATAATTCTCCGATAGTTAACTCAAAACTGTAAACCCTAGAAGCAAGATAGCCCTTTGGGCTTAATTTATCGGCAGTTATATAGCCTAAGTCTTTTAAGAGAGAGATTTTTCTTTTTAGTAAAAGTAGGGTATTTTCTTTTTCCCAGCTTTTACTTTGGTGAAAATGAAAGGAGTTAGGGTAGATATCGTAGATTTTATCTTTCATTATTTTATAGAGATTTAAAATAGTAGCATAGCAAGAATTTAGCTGGCTTTTTATCGGCTCATAATTTCCGTAGATTATATTTTCTAGATTATTTAAACTTATCTGCCAAGGGTTTATTCTGGAATATACAAAGCCTTCCTTATCTATGCCGCGTCGGCCGGAACGGCCGGCCATTTGGTAAAAATCCCTTGTTTTAAGATAATTATGGTAGCGGCCGTAAAACTTACTTAAAGAGTCAAATATTACGGTTTTAGCCGGCATGTTTATGCCTAAAGCAAAAGTTTCGGTAGTAAAGATTAATTTTATTAAACCGGTAGTAAATAACCTTTCGATTACTTCTTTCACAGTTGGCAGAAGCCCGGCATGGTGATAGGCAATGCCTTTTCTTATCATCGGAGCTAAAAAATTTATGTGCGGAGAAGAGGTGATATCAAACTTATCAATAAGTATCTGAAAAGCATTAGTTATTTCTTTTTTTTCATTAGAAGATAGAAGGTCAAAATAACTTACTTCTTTAGATAGCTCTTCGCATCTTCGCCGCGAGAACGAGAAATAAATGCAAGGATAAGCTTTGCTAATATTTAATTGATTCAAGATGGTTTTTAGGCGGTTAGGCTTAGAAAATTCATAATTATCAGAATAAGAACGCCGGCTTAAATTTTGGCGCAATAAATTAGATTTTTTTATTGACTCGAAGTTATTAAAGATTTCATTATTACATTGAAAGAGAAAATGTAAAGGCACCGGCCTCTTATTTTCGATGATAGTTTTTACCGGGAAAGAATGCACTTTTTTCAGCCAATCGGTAAATTCGTTAATATTAGGGATAGTGGCGCTAAGAGCAAGCATCTTCATTTGGGCCGGAAGTAGTATTATGGCTTCTTCCCATACCGTTCCTCTTTCGATATCGTCGAGATAGTGTATCTCGTCAAAAATGACCCATTCTCTTTTTTCAAACTCAGCCGGATTTACCAAGATAGCATTGCGGAAGATCTCCGTAGTCATGATTAGAATCGGAGCTTCTCGATTTATACTGACATCGCCGGTGAGGATGCCAACTTTTTGAGGATATTTATAAGAAAAATCACGAAATTTTTGGTTGCTTAAAGCTTTTATGGGAGCAGTATAAATAATACCTTTATTGTTTTGAAGACAATCCTCAATAATATATTCGGCAATAAGAGTTTTTCCGGCACCGGTAGGAGCGCTTACGATGACGGAAGAATTTTGTTTAGCTGCCTCTATAGCATCGATTTGGAATTGATCTAATTTAAAACTATCCATTTTACTTGGTATTATACCAGATATTTATTATTTTATTTAGAGAAGATAGAATCGAGGTAAAATTCAGATAGGATTTCCTTATTTTTGGTGGAGCTGAGGGGATTTGAACCCCTGACCTCTTGCGTGCCACGCAAGCGCTCTCCCAACTGAGCTACAGCCCCAAAAATTAACTAAATATATCATTGGTCAGTTGAATTGTCAATTAGTGCCTTGGGTTTCTTAGGTAGGCATCCCGGATAGAATCGAATATGTTGACAAAGAAAATAGGGGGTGTTATTATCTTTTGCAATATTTCTTGTTTTCATATAAACTGTGATATTATTAGTAGTTTTTGACAAATAGATAAACTAATTGCCGGAGTGGTGGTAAGAACTCTTGCCGAAGGCAAGGTGTTCTTTTTTGTTCTTCCCACATATGTTAGGATAAAACCGAAAGTTTTATAAGCAAATAAAAGTTTTTGACAAATAGATAAACTAATTGCCGGAGTGGTGGAACTGGCAGACGCGCTGGATTCAAAATCCAGTCTCCGCAAGGAGGTGAGGGTTCGACTCCCTCCTCCGGCATTAAATCTATATTTATATAAATCTTAAGGATATTAGTTAATAAGTAGTATTTTACTAGTATTTAAAAGAGAGTAACAATGCTAAATTTGGGAGTACATGTTTCTATCGCTGATAATATATATAAGTCTGTAGAGAGAGCAGCTGAATTGGGTTGTAATACTATGCAGATTTTTTCTCGTAATCCTCGACAGTGGAGAAAAACACCCTTAGAAGATAGTGATATTAAGGTTTTTAGGGAGTTGGTAGAGAAGTTTAAGATAAAACCGGTAGTTATCCATATACCTTATACCCTTAACTTAGCCGCCGTTAAACGCAGTTTTTACAAAATTACTATCCGGGATTTTATCGCCGACCTTATAGAAGCAGATAAATTAGGGGCTGATTACTTAGTAACTCATATGGGTTCGCATAAAGGAAGCACTGATGAAGCTGGCCTCTTAAGAATAGCGAATGCCTTAAATAAAATTTTAAAGGAAACTCAAGGAATAAAAACTATGATACTTTTAGAGAATACCGCCGGTAGCGGAAAATGGTTAGGATATAAATTTTCGCACCACCGCTTCATTTTAGATAAATTAAATCAACCTTATGCTATCGGTGCCTGTTTAGATACCGCTCATGCCTGGGCAGCAGGATACGCTATTGATAATCCTCTGGGACTTGAAACTTTAATCAATGAAATTAAACGAGAGATTGGATTGGAACGACTAAAATTAATCCATCTTAATGATACCCAAGTTGATTTAGGATCATTAAAAGATAGACATTTTGCGATTGGAGAGGGTAAAATCGGTAAAAAAGGCTTTAGTTTAATACTTAACCATCCCCACCTAAGAGATTTACCTTTTATTTTAGAGACACCTAAAGAAGAAGATAATTCCGATATTATTAATTTAAGCATGGTGCGAAATCTTTATAAAAATGAAGTACACAAGAGAAGTTGACCAGAAGTGGCAGAAGTTTTGGAAAGATAAAAAGGTCTTCCAAGTTAAAACCGAAGGAACGGCTTTACCTAAATACTATTGTTTAGTAATGTTCCCTTATCCTTCCAGCGAATTACACGTCGGACACGCTCGTAATTATGTTATTGGAGACGCCGTAGCCCGTTATAAAAGAATGTGCGGTTTTTATGTATTAAGCCCCATGGGTTGGGATGCTTTTGGTCTTCCGGCTGAAAACCAGGCTATTAAACACAAAATCCATCCTCGTGAATGGACCTTAAAAAATATCGAACGTATCAAAAAACAATTTGCCAGTTGGGGGGTTGGATATGATTGGGATAGAGAAGTTACTACTTGTCTTGAAGATTATTATAAATGGACACAATGGATTTTTTTAAGATTATACAGTAAAGGATTGGCTTATCGTAAAAAAGCTCCGGTTAACTGGTGCAGTTCCTGCCAGACAGTTTTAGCTAATGAACAAGTTATCGACGGAAAATGCGAACGTTGTTCTACCGAAGTCTTACAAAGAAATTTAGAACAATGGTTTTTAAAAATAACAGACTACTCTCAGAGACTTTTGGATGATTTATCGTTATTAGAGGAGTGGCCGGAAAGAGTAAAAACAATGCAGAGCAATTGGATTGGAAGATCCGAAGGGGTAGAAATAAATTTTTCTGTCGAAAACTCTAGACTTAAGCTTAAATGTTTTACTACCCGAATCGATACTATTTTCGGAGCTACTTTTATAGCTTTAAACTGGGAATATCCTTATCTTAGAGAGCTAATAGAAGATACCTTAAACAAGGAAGCAATAGAATTATTTATCGAAAAAATAAAAAATCAGCCTACCTCAGCCCGTTTGGTAGATAATTTTGAAAAAGCCGGAATTTTTACCGGAAAGTTTGCCCTAAATCCTTTGACCGGCCAGAAGATACCGATTTGGATTGCTAATTACATACTATCCGGTTACGGAACCGGAGCTATAATGTGTGTGCCGGCTCATGATAGCAGAGATTTTGATTTTGCTAATAAATATACTTTACCGATAACAAGAGTAATTAGGCCGTTTTCTTTCGAAGAAGACGAAAAAGAAGTCAATAAGCCTTACGAAGAAGAAGGAATTCTAGTCAATTCCGGCCACTTTAACGGCCTAAAATCCGAAGAAGCCCGGATTAAAATTGCCGAGTATATCGAAAAGCAGGATATCGGCGAGAGAAAAATCAATTATAAATTAAGAGATTGGTTAGTTTCCCGTCAGCGTTACTGGGGGGCACCTATCCCTATTATTTATTGCCAAAACTGTGGTGAAGTTCCGGCTCCGGAAGAAGAATTGCCAGTATTGCTTCCGGAAGTCAAAGAGTTTTTGCCTACCGGTCAGTCCCCGCTTACCTATATAAAAGAGTTTATACAGACAAAGTGTCCGCGTTGTAAAAAAGATGCCCGTAGAGAAACTGATACTATGGATACTTTTGTAGATTCAAGCTGGTATTATCTTCGCTATATTTCTCCTAAAAGAGACGATGTCCCTTTTGTAAGCGAAGACGTCAATAGATGGCTTCCAGTAGATCAGTATATCGGTGGCGTAGAACACGCTATTTTACACCTTATGTATTCTCGTTTTATTAATAAGTTTTTCCAAGATGAAGGATTAGTATCTTTTGCCGAACCCTTTAAGCGTTTATTTACTCAAGGTATGATAGTTAAAGATGGAGCTAAAATGTCAAAATCTAAAGGTAATGTAGTAGCTCCGGATTACATCATCGATAAATACGGTGCTGATACTATGCGACTTTATATTTTGTTTATGGGTCCGCCGCAAAAAGATGCCGAATGGCAGGATGAGGGGCTTCAAGGAGTTTGGAGATTTATTCAAAGAGCGTTACGGTTGGTAGGGATATTCCAAGAAGTTAAAGAACAATCTAATGAAGCCGAATTTAATACTCATGAGAAAGAATTATTAAATAAAATTCATTCTACTATAAAAGAAGTTACTCAAGATTTAGAAGGTAATTTCCAATTTAACACCGCTATCAGCAGAATTATGGAATTAGTTAACCAAGCTTATCAGGGTATTAACGGCGGGTTTTTAAGAAAAGATATTTTGAAAGAGGCCGTAGATACGATATTTTTATTGTTGTCGCCTTTTACTCCTCATATTAGCGAAGAGGTCAATGAGATTTTAGGTTATCAAACTTCGATACTTTCTCGACCATGGCCAAAAGCTAAAAAAGAGTATCTTCATAAAGAAGAAATAGAAATAGCGGTTTTAGTTAACGGCAAGGTCAAAGACAAACTAATAATAAGAACATCATCAAGTAAAGAGGAAGTCCAAAAAGAAGCCTTAAAGCTTGAAAAAATAAAAAGATTGATTGGTGATTCTTCGCCTAAAAAAGTCATTTACGTCGAGAAAAGAATAATTAATATTGTTCTTTAACTTTAATTCCTGAAATAATTTTTTATTGTAAACCATGCCTTTTCTTACCGTCCAAGAGAGGAAAACCCTTCTTTTTATCGCTATTTTAATTTTAATCGGCAGCTTGTTAAGATTATTTAATCCAGGATTGCTTCCTTTAAATTATCAATCTAACGCCGCTAAAGAAGCTGCAGGAATTAAAAGCCAGCCAGAAATGATGGTTAATATCAACCTTGCTTCTTGTGACCAATTAGAAAAAATTCCCGGTATCGGTAGCGTAATTGCTCAACGCATAATTGTCTATCGCCAACAATTCGGCCCTTTAAAAAGCTTAGAAGATTTAAGAGAAGTAAAAGGGATCGGCGACAAAAAATTAGAAAATATAAAACAATATCTTAAGTTTTAAAATAATACTAACTAATGTTTCAATATGATTTTAGTAAAACAATAAGTTTTTTTATCTTTATATCGTTTGTTATAGGTATCTCTATAGGCTACTACCATAAGAATATTTTCATTTACTTAGGGTTATCTCTTCTACTTATTATTTTAATTCTTATCAAAAGCAGCCCGATATTTATAGCTAATATTTTAATTTTGATACTTTTTGTATCTTTAGGAGCTCTTTGGCAAAATTCGGTAACGTTCCATGCACCTGAAATTAAGCAGCTATTAAACCAAGAAAACGATATTATTTTGACGGTGGCATCTTTGCCTAAAGATAAAGCTTTGAAAAATACCTTTACGGCGCAGATAGATAGCCTGAATTCTTATCCTCTAAGGAAAAAAATAAAAGCTAAAGTAATAGATTATACAAAAACCCTGGAGTATTTAAACCGCTATCACTTAAAGACTAAATTAGTTGAAAGAAAGTACCGTAAACGGACATTTTATTATCTTTGGGTAAAGAAACAGGCTAGTATTACAAAATTACCTTTGGGATTTTGGCATAATCTTCGTAGAAAGATAAGTTTCTATCTTCTTAAAACTTATCAGGAAAATTGCAATTCAGCAGGTTATGCTTTTTTAAGTGCTATATTTTTGGGCAGAAGAGAATTGTTGGAAGCAGAAAACCATATTTTTGCTCTTTTAGGCGTATCCCATCTTTTGGCCATAAGCGGGCTACACTTAGGGTTATTTTCAATAATATTATTTTGGGCGTTAAGATTCTTTGGCATAAATTTCCGGGTAAGATTAATTATTTCTTTAATAGTCCTTTATATATACACCTTTATTACCGGTGCTAGTTCTTCAACGGCACGGGCAGTTATTATGTATTCTGTTTTCTCAATTAATTTTTTACTCCAAAGGAAGACAGAACCGCTGAATTCCTTAGCCGTAGCCGGCCTTATTATTTTAATGATAGAACCGCAAACTTTATTAGATATAGGGTTTCAGTTATCTTTTGTTTCGGTTTTTTCTATAATTTTAGGATTTAAAATTTGGGAGATAAAAACAAGTCAAAATATGTTTTTTAATTATTTAATACAGTTATTTTACTGTTCTTTCTTTGTTACTTTATTTTTGACGCCTTTAGTTTCGTATTATTTTGGTAAAATTTACCTTTTAAGCATATTTTATAATATTATTTTGATTCCTTTTTTTACTTTTATTTTAGCAATAAACTTTATTTTAATTATTTTTTCTCCGTTTAATTTTATTAGCCAATCTTTGGGAGTTAACCTTTCGTTGTTAGTTTGGCTATTTAATAAACTAGTGTATTTTTTAAGCTCTTTAAGATTTTCTTATTTATCTTATTATTTTTCTTTAAGAAACGTATTAGTCTACTATTTTTGCCTTTGTATAATAGTTGTCCCCATTGTTTTTAAAAACAAAAGATTTTTTATTTTTAAAAGTTAAGAAGGTTCTTTTATGGTTTGACAATAAAGAGGCGTTTTGGTAGGATAATTCTCTCTATGAAGAAAGTAATTATTTTTTTATTTTTTGCTTTGTTTACTTTAAATGCTTATCCTTTTTGGATTTGGTCTCCAAAAACCCAAAAATGGAAAAATCCCAAAAATTCACCCCTAGCTACGCCTTATTTACAGTATAAAGAAGCTATAAAACTTTTTGAAGAGAAGAAATATCCTGAAGCTCACCGCGAATTTAAGAAATTACTCCTGCATTATCCTGACGCCAAAGAAGCAGCTCTAGCACAATATTATTTGGCAAATTGTTTAGAAAAGATAGATAAGCCTTACGAAGCCTTCACGGAATACCAGAAATTGATAGATTCTTACCCTAATAGCCAGCAAATCAATGAAGTCGTAGAGAAAATGTATAATAT
>JAGOLA010000132.1 GCA_017994375.1 Candidatus Omnitrophota bacterium
CGCATAGACAAAGCAACTTCTTTGGCATCTTTGGCAAAATGGCTACGGGGTTGAGCCAGAAAAGTTATGCCGAAGGCCTTAACAAAACAGGCAGCTGCCAGTCCACCGGTTAAAGCCAACATTGCCGCACAGACCCCCAGAAAAAGCTTGCTCCCTCTTATTATGTTAAACGCTCCCAGAAAAAATGCCTGCAAGGTAAGCCATTCGCTTACAAAACCATTTAGCGGAGGAAGAGCTGAGATCGCCATTGCTCCCAGTAAAAAATATGCTGCAGTATGCGGCATTTTCTTAATCAGACCGCCTAATTTTTCGATATCGCGCGTGCCTGTTGCCTTATAAACGCTTCCGGAACATAAAAACAGTAAGCCTTTAAAGATGGCATGGTTTACTAAGTGATACAATCCGGCAATCAAAGCGAATACCGCCAGATAAGTTAAATTCAAATTCATAAAAAACATGGACAGGCCCACGCCCAATAAGATAATTCCGATATTTTCCACACTGTGATAGGCTAGCAGTCTTTTGATGTCGTGCTCCATCAACGCATAGATAACTCCGACCAGACAGGAAATTACTGCCAGGATTAAAACTAAAATTCCCCACCAACCGGAATTTACTCCAAGGATAAAGAACACAAAACGGATTATCCCATAAATTGCAGTTTTAATCATTACCCCGGACATAATGCTTGAGATATGGCTGGGCGCTTGAGGATGGGCATAAGGCAGCCAGATATGTAACGGAACTATTCCGGCTTTGGTGCCAAAACCGATTAAAAATAATAAGAATATGATATTCTTTGCCTGTTGCGGCATTAAATGACTGGCGGACTTTATAGCGAAGAAATCAAAAGAATGGGTATAATTATGCAAAATCATAAAACCAGCAATGATAAATGCCGTACCAATATGTGTCATGACAATATAAATTAATCCGGCGGTTATAGACCTTGAGTGATTTGAGTCAAAAACAACCAGAAAATATGAAACTAAAGACATGATCTCCCAGAAAACAAGGAATATCAGGCAATTTCTTACGCTTACCACTAAGGCCATGGATAAAACAAAGCTAAACAGTAAAATCTGGGCAAGTACTATTTTAGAAGCAGAATATTCGCCTTTTAAGTAGCTGAAGGAATAAATCAATGACGGCAGGGAAACAATGCAGATTACCGCGAGAAAAAATAAAGTAAGCGGATCAAACAGGAAGAAATTTGCTATAGGTAAATTCAACATTTAACCGGATAACCTCTATAAAAAAGAGAAAACTCCATTTTGCTTCTTTAAAGCTAATGAAGGTTTCTCGTTATTTTTTAGTCCAGACCCACCTTAAAACTCGGAACTGTGTAATAGTTTATCATTTTTCTGCTAAAAAATCAAGATCCCTCTTGTTTTTCTCTCTTTCACCCAATCAAAATTCCTAGTTAATACCCAGAATCTCACTCAATTAATGCCAAATACCGTCGATAATACCATTAACTAGAAAGCATTAACTACGGGGCGATTCGGAAATAATGAGATACTTTATGGAGAGCTTCCTAACTACTTTTGGCAGGTTACCAATTTCATGAAATTTATAAGACAAGATCGACGGCACATAAGACAAAATAACGCCCTAACCCTTTGACACGTTTGGACATAAAAATAGCCCTGAATGTTTACTGCATTCAAGGCTACTCTTATCTCTCATTATGGATTTTGAGAGATTTAATTGGCTCCCCGTCATGGACGATTTTAGAACTTTTCTGGCTTCAGGGGAAGTGGGAATATTGTTCAAAGAGCTAGTTTTTGGTTAAACCTTATACGCTAAATTCTTTATTACTTTCGCAAGGTTCTTTAGAAAAACGAATATAACTAAAGGCGCAGTCAATATAATATTAAAATTGTATTTTAAGCTCTCCAAGTATTCCCCTTTTAAAAAACAGGCTAGGGCTCTCGTTGTGCCACAAGCTGGACAATAACCGAAAATTCTCTTTATAATACAAAAATTAGGTAAATCAATATGCTGAGGATTAAAAAAGAACAACATCAATATTGCAATTCCAAATACAGTAGCTATTCCTTCAGGGCTACTTAAAGATATGCAGTTTAATATAAAATTGGTCAGTTTATGTTTTACTAAGCGGATTGCCATTTGAATCTTTCATTGCGTTTGAAGCAATCAGTATTATGTCTATTAGCCACCAAATACCACACCCTCCCCAGGTAAATAATTTTAATATTCCTAATCCAATGTAGCCAAGATAAAATCTGTCGAATCCCCAACACCCGAGAAAAAATGAAAGTAACAATGCTACTAACCAATTTTTGCCTTTTCCCTGTGACTCGAGTTTTATCCTGTCCGATACTGCACAACCGCACTTAACACAAACAACAGCATCATTGTTGACTTCCACTCCACATTTTCTGCAAAACATTTAAGACCTCCAGTTTTAAAATAAAATAGCTACCGCATTAAAACATTTGAGACAAAACAAGAAGGGCTGTGAAAACTCCACCCATAACTATTCCAAATATAGCTCTACCCATTCCATGTTTTTTAGGGTTTTTCTTAATGTCTCTTACTGCTAAAATACCGAATAACAAAGCAAGCGGAGCTGGGATAAGAAGAACTGAGAAAAGAGCTAGATATCCTGCTGCAATAGCATACCCCGACCTGCCCACCGGCAGTATAATACGAGTAATTTTTTCTTCTCCACTATCCTTTTCTACCTCTTTTTTTGTAGGAACTCCGCATTTAACGCAAACAATAGCCTCATTATCAATATTAGCTCCGCATTTCTGGCAAAACATTCTCACCTCTCCTTTGTATTTATTCTACTTAAGGCATTGGAACGGTTGCTGAGGTAGTTCCCCTCATTAAAAGGTCAAAAATACATAATATTGT
>JAGOLA010000030.1 GCA_017994375.1 Candidatus Omnitrophota bacterium
TTTTTATTTATTTCCCATAATTTACGCCTCTTACGTAAGATTTCCGATTACTCTTATATTATGTACTACGGGAAAATTATCGAATCCGGTCCGGCCGAATTAGTCTATAAAAATCCCTTACATCCTTACACCAAACTTTTGCTGGAAGCTTCTTACTATCGGCTAAAAGATTTAAGCCAGGAAGATATTCCTTTTTTAGGTTGTCCTTTTCGGCCGCGCTGCCCTATTAAAACTAAGCTTTGCGAAAGGGAAGTTTTTCCTAAAGAGGTTGAGCCCGGTCATTTGGTATCCTGCCACTTAGTCTAAGCTAATAAAATTATTTTTATAATATATAATATTATTTATTATTGCCTATTATCGCAATAGTGGTAAAATTAGTTTTCCGATAAATTCAAACCAGTAATGAAAAATAAGAAGATTTTTATTGTCGGTGGGGGTTTGGCCGGAGCAGCTACAGCTTATTTTCTGAAGAGAAGAGGCCTAAAAGTCCCTATTTTCGAACAAGAGAAAAATTACGGCGGATTATGCCGTTCGGTTAAAAAAAATGGGTTTACTTTTGATTACAGCGGACATCTTCTTCATTTTAGAAGCCCTAAAACGTTATCTTTAGTCAAGAAAATCTTAAAAGGTAATCTAACAAAACATAAGCGGCAATCTTTTATTTATACTTGTGGCCAATTTATACTCTCGCCTTTTCAAGCTAATTTCTACAACCTGCCTTCCGAAATCGCTAAGAAATGTTTAGAGGGTTTAAGAGAAGCTCATAATAACGGCGGATTGACAGCCAAGAAAGCTAATTTTCAAGGATGGATAACTTCTAATTTTGGCAAAGGTATTGCCGATCATTTCATGATTCCTTATAACTTAAAATTCTGGAAGACTCCTTTGAATAAGCTTTCTTATGAGTGGGCTGATAGATTTATTATCCGTCAACCATACAAAAAAGTTAAAAGTAGTTTTTCCCATAAGGTCCCTCAAAACTTAGGTTACAATGCTTACTTTTGGTATCCCCAAAAAGGAGGGATAGAAGAGTTAATCAAGGGATTTTATTCTTATTTAGATGATATTTATTTAGAACATAAACTGAAAGGAATTGACTTAAAGAAAAGAGAGCTGTTATTTAAAGGCGGAAGAAAAGAGAAATTTGATACTTTAATTTCCACTCTTCCTTTGCCGGAACTTCTAAAAATTATTAAAAACCTGCCGGATAATATTGAGTCTTCTCTTAGCAAATTAAATTGGATATCAATTTATAATATTAATTTTGGTTTAGAAGGAAAGGTGCAACCAAACCGGCATTGGATTTATTTTCCTCAAAACCAGCTTAAGTTTTTTAGAGCCGGATTTTACCATAATTTTTCTAAGTCACTCGCTCCCTCCAATAAAAGCGCTTTATATGTCGAGATTTCTTATTCTAAGAATAATCATTTTGCTAAAGATAAAATTGAAGGCCAAGTTTTAAAAGATTTAAGGACAGCAGGAATAATTGGCAAAGATAATAAGATTAAAACTAAATGTATTAATGATATTAAATACGCTTACCCTATTTATGACCATAATTGGAAAAAATCCCGGCTAAAAGTATTAAGGTATTTATGTTCTCAAGGCATACTGTCAGTAGGACGTTTCGGAAGTTGGCGTTATTTATCGATGGAAGATGTGATTTTAGAGGCGGAAGAAACTGCTAAATTAATTAGCTGCTAATGAGTATTAGGAAAATAATATCCTCACAACATATTCTTTGGAATATGGCTAAAAAAGAGCTTAAAGCCAAATATTTAGGCTCAGTTTTAGGAATATGGTGGGCAGTCATAACCCCGTTTCTTATGGTAACAGCTATAACTTTTGTCTTTACTAAGATAATAAGAATAGACATGAAGGGTTTTCCTTTATTCTCTTTAGCGGGGATTCTTCCTTGGTTTTTCTTTTCTATATCTTTATCGGAATCTACATCTTCGCTGCTTCATAAGGCCCAGGTATTAAAACAATTTACTTTCCCAAGAATTTTTATACCGGTTTCTTTAGTCTTAGCTAATTTTATGAATTTTCTCATCGGTTTATTATTTGTAATCCCTATTTTTATTTTTTTTAACACTAAGGTTCTTTCGGCTTTAATTGCTTTGCCGCTATTGCTCATTTTACATTTTTTATTTACGGTCGGAATAGGGTTAGTATTTTCTTGCTTAAATATCTTTTTTAGAGATATCTCTCCTCTTTTAGGCATAATTCTGATGTTTTGGTTTTGGATGACCCCGGTATTTTACTCTTTAGATATGGTGCCGGTATCTTACTACTGGCTTTTTAGTTTAAATCCGATGACGGTTTATATACGGCTTTATCAGGATATCTTATTTAGAGCGGTTGTCCCGAGCTTAAGCACTTTTTTAAATACTTTTTTTATCAGTTCCGGAATACTTTTAGCCGGATGGCTGATATTTGCTAAAAACGAAGATTCCTTTTTAAAAAGAATTTAGAATATGAAAGTCATTGAATTTAAAAATATCTGGGAGATGTACCGTATCAAGTTTATCGAAGACGGTAAATCAGTTTGGGAAAACGTTTGGGCTTTAAAAGAAGTAAACTTTTCGATAGATAAGGGAGAAACTATCGGGGTCATCGGCGAAAACGGTTCCGGAAAATCTACGCTTCTTAAGTTGATTGCCGGTATGTTAAAACCCGACAGAGGAGAAATGCAAGTTAAAGGAAGGGTAAGTGGCTTGTTGGAATTGGGAGCCGGATTTGAAGTTGAGATGACTGGTAAAGATAATATTTACGCTTTAGCTGCCCTTTACGGATTAAACAAAAAACAGATAGAGGATAAATTCAAAGCCATTGCTGACTTTGCCGGTATCGGTAGGTTTATTAATGCTCCGGTTAAGAACTACTCTTCAGGGATGTTTGTACGTTTGGCTTTTGCCTTAGCTATTCACGTTGACCCGGAAATACTCCTTATCGATGATGCCTTAGCAGTGGGAGATGAGTTTTTTCAGCGAAAATGTATTAAAAAGATATTCGAATTAAAAGAAGAAGGTAAAACTATTATCTTTGTTACTCACGACATGAATATGCTGCAGAGGCTTTGTAAGCGGGTAATTTTTCTTAAAGAAGGCCGTATAGTCAGAGATGGCCCCACGCAAGAGACGATTCCTCTTTATACTCAAATGGTAGGTATAAGGGCCGGAGTAGGCATATTAGAAACGAAGCCTCTAAGTGCAATATTTAATAACGGTAGGCTCTTTATAAATTGGCAAGATAAATTACTTACTTCAGGGTCAGGATTATATACTACTTTTCGTATCAACGATAAGTGGTATAGTTCTCCTCAAGCCGACTGGGAAGTAGAGAGGGAGCAAAATAAAATAGTGGCTAAGGGTAGGCTATACCAATTGGACCTTACTCAAATTTGGAAGCTGGAAGTAATAGATAATAACTCTCTTAAGATAGATATTGAAATTAAAGCCCAGCAGCCTTTTCAAATGCAGGAAGCCTGCACTAACGTTATGCTCTCCAATGAATATAACCAATGGTTTACAAGTTTAGATAAAGATACTTTCCCTTCTATAAGCGAAAAAGATAAACAGTGGCACCCTTTACTTTCCGGAAATGCTACCTTAAGGTGTTTGGGGGTAGAATCTAATAACAATCCTACTAAAGGTAACGTTTCTTTAGTTTTTGAACAAGCTGGTGATAAAAAATATGCCTATAGCCAGATTTGGAATACCGATTATTCGGCTAACTGCCGGGTACTGCAATTTAGAGAAGTAGGCTTACAAAACTATGAAGGAGATAAGAGCAACAGTGTTAGTTATTTTTCAGGTAAGATTATTTTAAATATACCCAAGCTTAAAGATTACTTAGAGAAGATAAAAGATGAGTCGATTTTATCCAAAGGTGATTTAAAGATACAACTTATGGAAGGTCAAGGCGTAATTTCCTGGAAGGGAAAAAATTTAACTAAAGCTAGCAATTTAAGCACTTCTCTTTATACCCAAGGCCGGTGGTATTCTTCGGAAACAGCTTCCTGGGAGTTTAATAAAGAAGAGAAGGATAGGATAATTGCTAAAGGCACTTGGCGTAACCTTCCTTTAACCCAGATATGGGAGATAAAATTAAACTCCGATTCCAGTTTTACTTTTAAAGTTGATTTAGAAGTTCAGAAAGAATTGGATATTTTAGAACAGTATGTCCGCATAGAATGTTCGGAGTCTTACCAATATTATCGCAGCGATTGTGGCCAAGGAGAATTTCCGGATAATTTCTCTGAATACTATATAGATGTAGTCCAAAGATGTATTTCTAAAGGAATAGTGGCCATAGAAAGTGAAGATAAACAAAATCCTACCTTAGCAGTAAACTTTTCTAAAGATTTAGGCAATTTTGCTAAGATTTTTAACTCCGATATCTCTAGGAGAGCGCGGTTATTATCTATAGAACGAGTAGAGGCTGAAGGAAAAAGAAAATTTTCGGCTGGAAGCTATAAATGTTTTGACATCGAATTCTCTTTAGGCGAAAGTAAACTAATAGGTAAAAAAAAAGCCTTAAAGACACTAATAGATAAAAACCTTAAGTTTATTTTCGAAAAGGGAAGGGGTTGTATTTATTGGCAAGATCGAGAGCTTACTAAAAAATTAGGTTTTTATACTTCCTTGCGTTCCAAAGGAAGATGGCATGATTCCTATTCTCAGGCTGTTTGGAATATTGAGGAAAACAGCAAAGGTTTTTGGTTTAAAGGCCGGTGGCTATATTTACCGCTAAGGCAGATTTGGCAGATTAATTTAAAAAATAGCAACACTATTGAATTTGAGATTAAAATGATAGTTGAAGAAAGGATTCTTATCGACCGTTTACAAACCAATGTTATGCTTTCCGAAGGTTATAGCGATTGGGTTACCGATAGTAAGAAAGGAGAGTTCTCATCCTTTAAAGGCGATATTAACGATGATTGGGAAATAATTTGGTCGGGTTTAGGTAAAGAGAAGGACAAAACAAGTTTTTTAGGGGTATTGAGCAATCAAAAAAAGAATACTTTCTTACCAACAGTAAAAATTTATCCTTTGAATTTGGATTTAGGATGGTATCCCAATATCGTTAATTCCGATCTTTACCATCGAGGAAGAGTTCTGCAATATTTAAAAAAGAAAGAAGAAAATATCGAACCCGGCGAATATTTATATTTTGAAGGAAAAGTATTGATAGGATAAATATTAGATAAATATGGATGTGTCGGTAGTGGTTCCCACTTGCGGTCGGATAGAGAAGCTTAGGGCTTGTTTGTTTTCTTTATTTACTCAAGATTATCCTAAAAAAAATACCGAAATAATCGTTATCGATGATAGAGCTAGTCGTAAAACAAAGGATTTAACCGAAGAGCTAAAGAAGTATTTTCCGCAGCTAAAATATTTATCCCAACGCCGAAAGGGCCCGGCTGCAGCTAGAAATTTAGGCGCTAAAAATTCCCAAGGCGAAATAATCGCTTATGTTGATGATGACTGCGTGGTAGAGAATAATTGGCTTAAATTAATGGTGGAGGCACAACAAAAAAACCCTAATATTGTAGTGGTCGGCGGAAAAACTCTTACTGCCAATCAAAAGACTACGGTTTTAGTTAGTCAATTTTTAAGTAATTGCAGTATAGAGAGCTATATAGATGGTAAAAAAGAGGTGATTTTTTTTCCTACTTGTAATGTATCGTTTAAAAGAGCAGTTTTTGATAAGTACCGTTTTGATGAAACTTTTCCTCTTCCCGGCGGCGAGGATTTAGAATTTTTCTGGAGATTATTTAAGGATGGGTATAGATTTATTTGGGATAAAGATATTAAAGTAATACATTACCGTGATGATACGTTTTTTAGCTTTATGAAACAGGCCTATATTTACGGCCGGGGAAATCTTCTGGCTCAATATCTGCATAAGGATCATCCTTTATTACACGAGTTAAGAACCGAGAAAAAGATATTTTGGTTAGCTACTTTTATAAATACTTTAAAAATTCCGCGCTTTGCCCAGCTTTTGGGAGTAAAACTCATAAAAGAGGAGAAGATAAAAGGAAAATTTAAAAAGATAGCGATTTATCTTTATTTTATACTCCATAAGATTTTTTATATCTTCGGTAATATCTTTGAGTACTTTAGGGTTAAAAAAGATGCTTGATATTGATACTATGTTAAGAGTGCCTAAGCTTTTAATACTAGACATTACTCATAAGTGTAATCTTAGTTGCCGTATTTGTGATATTTGGCAGACCGCTAAGAAGGAAGAAGATATAGATATCTCTTATATTAAAAAGGTATTAGCGGAGGCAAAAAGCTTAGGAATAAAAGAGGTTGCTTTATCGGGCGGTGAATCTTTGTTAAGAAAGGATATCTTTGAAATATTTTCCTCTGCCCAAGAAATTGGGATAAAACATTTAGGAGTTTTAAGCAACGGAATATTAGTATTAGAATATTTAGATAGGCTAAAACCTTATCTTTTAGATAATACCTTATCTTTAGTTATTTCTTTAGATTCGTTAAATCCCGATATTCATAACCATATCAGGAATTCTGACTCGGCTTGGGAAAGAACTGTCAAAGCCTTGAATTTGCTTTCGTCTTTAAAAGATAAGCATCCTCAGCTGAACTTTAACGTGATCACTATAATCTTAAAACAGAATTTAGAACAATTGGTAGAACTAACTAAATTTATAAAAAGTTTAAGAGTAAACTCATTACAATTTCAAGCCCTTCTTCCTAACAATTTATGCATGAAAGAAAGGAAAGATTCTCCTTTTTGGGTTTCCAGCGAATACTTGGGGCTTTTAGATGAAACTATCGATAAATTAGTAGCTATTAAAGAAAAAGATCCGGAATTCATTAAAAATTCGGTAAAGAATCTTTTATTGATAAAAAAGTATTATCGTGCTGATTTAAGCTCTTTGGATGTAGAATGTTCTTCGGCCGATAAGACTATTTTGATGTCTAATGAAGGCAGGTGTACTACTTGTTTTTCAAACTTCGGAGACTTAAAAAAGGAAAATTTAAGTGATATACTTAAAAGTAAAGAAAGAATAGAGGCGCAGAATAAAGTAAAGAAGTGTTCTTGGCCTTGTCTATTACCCTGTTTTTGTGATTAAGAAATGTCAGAATTAGAATATATACAAAAGGACGGTTATTGTATTACTAATTACCGGGGAGCTTCTCTTAAATTAGACGGTTCCTATGAGGATTTTCCGGCAGTATTAAATTATCTGTCAAAATATACCCCTAAAAAGGGCGATATTATCGTTGATGCCGGCGCTTACATTGGTGCCTTTGCTATTTTAGTATCACCTTTAATCGGCAATGAAGGAAAAATAATTGCTTTTGAACCAGACAGAGACAATTACCGAAGGTTGCTTTATAATATTAAGCTTAACAATATCACTAACATTATAACTATTAATAAGGGCCTTTGGAGCAAAGATGCTTTGCTGGAGTTTAATCACACCTGTACCGGAGATTCTTCTTTTTTCTTTGATCCATCGGCGCTAAGTTCGGTGCTTAGGATTCCGGTAGCTAATTTAAGCGAAGAGTTGAAAAGATTAGGAATAAAAAAAGTTGATTTTATAAAAATGGATATAGAGGGAGCAGAACTAGAAGCTATTCAAGGCGCTAAAAATTTGCTTAAAAAAAATAAAGTTAATTTAGCTATAGCCTCATATCATATAGTAAATGGCAAGGAGACCCGCTTTAGCGTTGAAAAAAACCTTAAAAAAATAGGTTATAAAGTTCAAACTTTATTTCCCGAGCACTTTACTACCTATGCCAGCAAAGAGCCTTTTGGTTTAAGCTTTATCAAATCTTATAAAAGAAAACTTAAGAGTTTAATTCCTTTAGTTGGCATCAAGAAGAATTGGCGGAATTTTTTATTCTGGTTATCAGAGAAGCTCAGTTATCCTTTTGTGCCGCCGGATCTACTACAACTTTGTTTTACTTTCCGGTGTAATATCCGTTGCAAGATGTGTAATATGGATGCAAAGATACAAGAGTTTAGAAAATTAGGCAAACCTTATGAGTTGTCTATTCCTTTGATGAGGGATTTAATATTGCAAGCCCATAAAATGAAAATTAAGATGGTTTATTTTGTGGGCGGTGAGCCATTTTTAGAAAAAGATATTTTTAATCTGGTCGAATACGCTAATAACTTAGGTATGGATACCTCTATTAATACTAACGGAATATTATTGGGTCCGGATAAAGTCGATAATGTTTTTACTTCCGGTTTATCCCACCTTACTTTTTCTATAGACGGTCCGGATAAAGAAACTCACGATCAAATAAGAGGCGAAAATATCTTTGAAAGGTCAGTAGCTAATTTAACTAATATTATTGCCGAACGTAATAGGAGAAATTTAACTAAGCCCAACTTATCTATTCTCTGTACGGTTATGCGTCAAAATATTGCCAAATTGGTGGACATAGTAGTTTTTGCCAAAAATTTAGGGGTAAGCGTATTATTTCAGCCGGTCGTACCGGATAATACCGACCAATCCCATGATTTTAATTCTAGTACCTGGATTGGCCCGGATATCCATAATGTTTTAGATAAAACTGTCGATAAGCTATTAGAAATGAAGAATAGCAGGGAATTTTCACCGTATATGGGTAGTTCTTTTCAGCAAATAGGCTTAATGAAGTCGTATTTCCGCGGTGATTTTAGGAATCACCGTAAATGTTATATTGGCTTTAGCCGTTTAGTAGTAACTCAAGACAGAAAGATTTATTTTTGTGTCGATGATCCGAAGACTGGTGAGATGACTTTTGGCGATGTTTTAGACACTCCTCTTTTAGGGTTGTGGAAGTCTAAGGAAGCGCGTAAATTTAGAAAGTATATAAAAAAATGTAAAAGACCTTGCCTTTTAGGTTGTTCTTATCGGGAAGAATTTGATTCTAGCCGGGATGCTTTGTCGCGGTTATTGAAGTATTTTAAAATAAAAAAGTGATTATGGTCGATCCTACTTATCTTAAAGAATTTAAGACGAACTTAGCTTTTCACTTCTCGGAGATATTAAATCGTCCGATTGCTAAACCTTATTGGATTTATCTTAGCTTAAGCCATAGGTGTACCCATCATTGCCAGATGTGCGGTGTAGTAAAAATACTAAAAGACTACGAACTTCCTACCGAAGTAGCTAAGCGCATTTTTGATGAGATTTACCATTGGAATTGGGACTGTGTAATTATGCTAACCGGAGGCGAAGTATTCTTGCGCCAGGATGTTTTTGAATTAATAGAACATGCTGTTACAAGAGGGCTAAAAATAGAAGCAGTATCCAATGGTTCTTTAATTGATGATAACTTGGCCCAAAGAATAATTAGGTCAGGGCTGCAAAATATCGCTATTTCTATAGACGGAGCCCAAGAGAGCACTCATGATTTCATTCGTCAGCCCGGCAGTCATAAAAAAGCGCTGGAATCTTTAGAACTTTTGGTTGCAGCTAAGAAAAAATTAGGCTACGGTCCGCAAATTTCAGCATGGACAACTATAATGAAAGAAAATGTAAGAGAGTTATCTGATATCATTGGTCTTGTCCGCAACATAGGGGTGGAGTGTTTAGTATACCATCCGGTCATTGTAGCCCAAGATGATATGCAGAATACTTCTCCCGATGCGCCCTTCTGGATAAGAGGCGATAATATAGAGGTCTTAAAAGAGCAAATTGATAAGATAGTTGATTACCAAAAAAAGCAAGGATTGGTAGCTTTTTTACACGACCCTTATCTATGGATTGGTCACTTTAAAGGAGAATTGGTTAAAAAAGATTGGAAGTGCAATCCTTTTGTATTCATAAATATTGGCCCTGACGGTGATATCCGTAGTTGTGGAGCTGCTTTTGGAAATATAAAAGAGAAGAGCTTTGACGATTGTTTAGATACTAAAGAAGCTCATCAGGCCCGAAATATAATGAAGACTTGCAATAAACCTTGCCTTCAAACCTGTTGGGCACATCCTGCATCTGACTCTTTAGCAGATTTTACCAAGGTTTTTTTAAATAAAGCTAAAAAAGATAGTAAAGAAAATTGGCATCAAAGCCTAAAAAAAGCTTATCATCTTTTAGATGAATACGAGAAAGAATTAAAGAACCATGTCTGAACTAAAAGAAGTTATAATTTCCCTCACTAACAGGTGTAATCTTAACTGTCGGATTTGTGACATACCAAAAGAAAGGACCGAAGAGTTGCCGACTTCTTATTGGAAAGCAGTCATAGAGGATGCTTCATTGATGGGAGTGTCAACGATAGTATTTAGCGGAGGAGAACCACTATTAAGAAATGACCTTTTAGATTTGATTTCTTTTACTAAAGAAAAAAATATGAGCGCTTGTATTACTTCTAACGGCCTTCTGATGAACGATGAAACCGCTGCTGCTTTAGCCGAAAGAAGAGTTAATGTGATAAATATTTCTCTAGAGGGGCCTAGGGATATCCACGACTATTTACGCGGCGAAGGCAGTTTTGACAAAGCTATCGCTGCTCTAAGTAATTTAAAAAAACATAACATAGAATCTACCGTAGCTACGGTAGTTTGCCGTTATAATTATAAATATTTAGCTTCGGTTGTGGAATTAGCTAAGGAGTTAGGAGCAACTACTATAAAATTTCAGCCCTTTAACGATCTTTTTTTGAAGAATAAATCCAGAAGAAGTGAATTTTTACCTTCGAAAAAAGAAGCTTTAGAATTAAACAATATAATTAAAGAAGTCATTTTACTTTGTAATAAGTACGGGATAGCTACGAATCCTTCCTCTTATTTAGAGCGCATCCCAAGGTATTTAACCAATAATACTTCTAGACGCCTGAAAGGCTGTCAAGCTCTATGGGCATCATGCCCTATAAATTCCAAAGGCGAGATTTATCCTTGTTGGGTATTAAGTAATAACCGTAATTTAGTTGGCAGCGTTAAGTTTAAGAGATTTTCTGAGCTATGGAATTCATCCCGGCACAACAATCTTCGTAAAAGCATTTTAAAAAAAGGATGCCCTGAATGCATGATGAGCTGCTACGATGAAGCTTTTGGAAAAGATAGCTTAGAAGAAAAAATAACCCGTAATATCGCAAAAATAAAAAAAGAGGGATTAGGAGGATATTCTCGAAAGATTTGGCAAAAAAATATAAAAAGATTTAAATTTTATGCTTCTTATAGAGGGTCGCTAAATTCTTTAGTAAAACGTATAAAGGTATTTCTTAGAAAGAAAATCAGCTTCAATAAACAAGTATTAAAACAAGATGTAAATATAGAAGAAGTTAAAAAAGCTTTGGCAGATATCGCTTTGGCTAAAAAGCTGCTTAAAAAAGAAAAATTTAGTTAAACTTAATCCAGTGGGTAAAAAAGCAAAAAAAGAAAAAGTTTCTCTTTACATACCGTGTTTTAACGCCGCCAACCATATAAAATTTTGCGTAGAAGCAGTTTTACGGCAAAATTATCCTATTGATGAAGTATTAATTATAGACGATGCTTCTACCGACAAGGTACAAGAAATATTAGCAAAAATGCCGGTAAGAATTATTAGGCATCCTGTTAACAGAGGGTTAGCATCTGTTCGAAATACCGCTTTAAAAAATGCTAAAGGAGATTTCTTAGCTTCTTTAGATGCCGATTGTGTTCCAGAGCAAGATTGGTTAGAAAGATTGATGCAGCACTTTTCATCTAACAAAGTAGCTGGTATCGGCGGTAAAGTATTGGAATCTTATAAAGGCAGCGCCATGGATTTATGGCGGTCAGTACATATGAAGCAAGAGTGGGGTAGTGCTAGAACAAGTTCAGTGTCTTTTTTATTCGGTTCCAATAATGTTTTTAGAAAGAGTACTCTTAAAAAAGTAGACGGTTATGATGAAACCTATATTAATAACTATGAAGACGTAGATATTTCAGGAAAAATTAAGAAAGCCGGTTATAAATTAGTATATGAGCCGGAAGCTTTAGTGCACCACCTTAAAAAAGATAATTTCTTTTCGGTATTGAATACCTTTTGGAACTGGAATTTTGCTTACCATGAAAAAGAGGGTTATTATAAAGACCGGGAAGGTATTTGCCGAAAAGCCAAAGAAAATATAGGCTTAGCTAATAGATTTTTGGAGAAGGATTTTAAAGATAAGAATTTTCAACTAATTTATATTAACTTTTTATTACCGATTTACCTATCGCTGAAAGATTTATTTTTTATTTATAATAGAGAAATTCCAATCGAAGGTAAATTAAACAAGCCATTGCCTATCCTTTATTTAAGTTTGCTAGATTTGACTCTTTTTTACCATTTAGATAGGAATAAAAAGTCTTTAAATACCGTTATTTCCTATAAGGGAAAATTCTTTCAAAATTTCTTAGTTTTTTTAATTTTAGCAGGTAAAATAATAATGAGTAGAGTTAATGATAGTAACTTTTTGAAAGAATATTTAAGGTATTTTTTTGGAGCTTTCACTAAAGAAAAAGGAAAGCCTTTAGAGTTTCTTTTGGATAAATCGTTGTCACTTCTCGAATTACACCGGGATTGGAGCGGGTTTCTTGATAAGAAACACCCTAATTTAGAGCAAAAAATGTTAAAAGTTTTTTTAAAACACTTTGAAGAATGGTTAGATAATTTAGTTGGAAGAATTCCTGATATTTTTAATTTGATACAGTTATCCCAACATGCCTTGATAAAAGAGGAGGTATACTCATGAAAAGAACATTAACCGGATGGATATTAATAGTTATTTCTTGGTTTATGTTTTTAGGCAGTATCATGCTAAGTTTATTTTTTTGGTCTGTTGGTTCGATAAAAATTGCTGCTTTAGCTTTAAGCATAGGTGTCGTTTTAGGAATATTAATGAGGCTATTGGTTAATGTCGAGTCTTTTTTATTCTGTATTGAAGGCAACAGTGTAGCTTCGCTAAAAAATCTTTCTTATAATCTATACGCTCTTAACGAACATCTCTTAGGAGTAAAAAACTTGTTAGAAGAAAATACTAAGGTTTTAAGCCAACACTCTTTAGGTATAAAAGACTTATTGATGCAAAATAAGAATGTGCTTAGTGAGCATCTTTTAGGGGTAAAACATCTATTAGCAGCAAATACTAGTACCATTAGCAAAGATTTGTGTGATAACAAATATCTTTTAAACCTCAATGTCAAGACTATCAATGAGCAAGGAACTGATATCAAGACCCTTATCGCTGAAGGCGCTAAGGATAACCAAACTATCATCGATGCTCTCAATACCAACTTACCTTTACTTAAAGACTTACTTA
>JAGOLA010000031.1 GCA_017994375.1 Candidatus Omnitrophota bacterium
CTATATACTTGAGCAAGACGTATATAGGCATCGACTAATAAAGGATCTGCTTCTATAGCTTTTATAAGATAATCTAAAGCTTTTTGTAAATCTCCGCCAGCAATATGAGGAGCTAAAAAATAAAAATTACCTAGCCCAAATAGTACCTCTGGTGAATTTGGCTGAAAAGATTCAGCTTTCTTTAGATGCGGTAATACTTGTGTACCGTTTATTAACTTGGAAATTGGTCCACCCCGTGAGGCTATCATCCCTTTGGCTCCGGCATATATAAGGTGGGCACGCGTAAAATTGCTTAGATCGGAAGCCTCTTGGCCTTTTTTAATAACTTGGCTGGCTAAACTTACGGCAATATTGAATTGAGTTTGAGTATATTTTAAATAAGCTAAAGTTATATATGGTGGGATAAAATTTGGCTCCTTTTTTATAAGTTCATTTAATATCGACTCGCTCTCTTGTAGGAATTTATTACGTCTCAAGACCTCAGCCAATCCCCATTTAGCTTCGTAGGCTGAAGAATCTAAACTTATAATTCTCTTAAAAGTTTCTTCCGCAGCATGGTTTTTATGCTTATTAAGGTATACTAACCCTAATACATATAAATTCTCTATTATGTCTGTATCGTTTTTGGAATTAATAATGGCCTGCTCTAAACTAATGCCATTAGATTCATTATGAAGCCTTTTCCAATCTAACGGATAAACACTACCTATTATTCCTAAAATATATAAAATAAAAAAGACAAAAAACGTATTTTTCATCGTTATTTACCGAGAAGACGATTTCTTAAAATGCTCCCAAAAGATAATAAGCATAGTAACCATGCTAAAACCAAAAATAAAATCTTCCAACGGTATCGTTCCTATCCTTATTCCTAAGAAAAAATCAGGATTATAAATTACTATATTTTTGGTAAGATATCCGTTTACGAGAAGTTTAAAAAAAAATATACTTAGGATAAAAATATAATATTCTTTTTGTCTAAAAATATTCGTCTTTAAAAATCTGTTTAAGCCAATAGTTAATCCTACCGATATAAACGAAAGTATTGTATATTCCTTCATGATATCTTATTTTTAAGGTATCTTAATGCTTCCCAAGTAAAAATACAGCAAAACGATATTATTATGAAAAATAAAACTTCCTCAAGCGGCAGATTAACTATGTTGATTCCCCATACTCCATCCGGAGAAAAATACCAATGTTTACGATATACGGCAAAAATGTCCCAACTGCCATAAATCAAAGTTATCCAAATAATACTTAAAAAAATTGCTTTTAGATTAGAATAAAATTTAAGGGGTTTCCAAAAACTTAATAAAAAAGGCACTAAACAGGATAAGATTAAAACATACATATATTTAGACATATGATAATTTTACCTTTAGATACCATATTTGCAAATAGACATTTTCGCTGTAAAATATGCTAACTATGGAAAGTATCAAGCTTATATCTAGTTTTAACATTGCTCGTGAAATAACCAGAAAGAATGCCAAGACTTTTTATTTTGCTTCGCGCTTTCTACCCCTAGAAAAACAGCGGGCTGCTTATTCTGTTTATGCTGTTTGCCGGATAAGTGATGATAGCGTTGACTCTATTCAAAACCCAAACCCTTTATCTAAACTTAATAAAATAGATGAAAAAATAGCTTTAGCCTATAAAAATGAGGTTGATACCGCTGGACCTCTTTATGCTTTTCAAGATACTATTAAGAAATATGCTATACCTAAGCAATACTTTGATGACCTAATAAAAGGTATGCATATGGATCTTAGAAAAAAACGCTATCTTAATTTTGATGAATTATACCAATATTGCTACCGGGTAGCTGGCGTCATCGGGCTCATTATGCTCAAAATATTCGGCGTAGAATCGGATAAAGCTGATGGTTATGCTGTCGATTTAGGTATAGCCATGCAGCTTACTAATATTTTAAGAGATATCAAAGAAGACTTTGAAAACGGACGAATATATCTGCCTTATAACGAAATGGATCGTTTTGGAATAAATGAACAATATATATCGGAATCAAAAATAGATGACAATTTTACCTCTTTTATGAATTGGCAGATATCCCGTGCCCGTCAATACTACCAAAGATCTTCTGAAGGTATTAAATTACTTAAGGAGCAACGTTCAAGACTAGTAGTACATATGATGAAAGATATATATGCTGCTATATTAAAAGCGATAGAAAAAAACAAATATAATGTATTTTCAAAGCGTGTCCGGGTATCGACTTTTAATAAATCCTTAATGGCCTTAAAAATATTGATAAAAGGTGAATATTAATGAAAATAAGTGTTGCTAAATCTGCTGGCTTTTGCTTTGGAGTAAAAAGAGCTATCGACCTTGCTCTTAAAGCTACTTCTACTTCAAGAGGCGTAGTAATGTTAGGAGATATAGTTCATAACGAATATGTAGTGAAACAGTTAGAAAAAGCCGGCATTAAAAAAATGAATAAGCTCTGTAAAGAAAAAAACAAAACTCTTCTTATCCGTGCTCACGGAGCACCTCTTTCAATCTATAAAAAAGCTAAAAAACTAAACTATAAGATTATCGATGCTACTTGCCCTATGGTTAAAGAAATACACCGTATCGCTCAAAATATGGAAAAAGAAAATTATGAAATAATAATTATCGGCGATAAAGACCATGATGAAGTTTTAGGAGTTATCGGACATCTTAAAAAAGGGGCTATCGTAATCGATAAGGTAAAAAATATACCTTTTAAAAGAATTAAAAAAATAAAAAAAGCCGGAATAGTTATCCAATCTACACAGAATATTGAAAAAGCCTTGGAAATAGTTAAAGTTATCCGAAAATATATTAATAATGTTCGCTTCGTCAATACTATTTGCGGTCCTACTAGGCAAAAACAGTCAGAAATAAAATCTTTGCCTCAAAAGAATAATGTTATGATTATTATCGGCTCCAAAAATAGTGCTAATACTAAGCGACTCTATGAAATATCGAAGTATTTTAATAAAAATACTTATTGGGTTAAATCGGCAAAAGATTTACGTAAGTTATGGTTTAAAAAAGTAAAAACTGTAGGTATAACTGCCGGAGCATCGACTCCAGATTACATTACTGAAGAAATTGTTAAAAGCATAAAGGAATTAAACTAAAAAATTTTTTGTAATTAAATCAGCTACTATACGCGAAGAGGCTAAAACTGGCGGTAATCCTCCGCCTGGTTGAGTACTTGCTCCCACAAAATAAAGGTCTTTAGAGGTTTTACTGTAATTAGCTGGTCTAAAAAAGGCGCTTTGCCAAAAGGTATGAGCTAAACCAAACGTTGCTCCGTATTCGATGTTATAATACCTTTTAAAATCACTCGGATAAAACTTATGTTCAACTTCTATATTTTTTTCTATATCAAAACCGCAAATAGCATTAATCTTATTTAGAACTTTCTTTCTTATTACATCTTCATAAATCCTAAAATCATAATTAGAACCTTTAAGATTAGGTACAGGTACTAAAACATAAAGGATATCTTTATCTATTGGTGCTAAAGAGCTATCGGTTACTGTAGGTACATGGACATAAAATGAAAAATCATCAGAGACAACACCATTTGTAAAGATGTTTTCAAGGTTTTTCTTTAAGTCATTAGCAAAAAAAAGATTATGGTGTGCTAAACCTTGGGCCTTTCTTTTGATTCCCCAATAAATAAGATATACCGAACAAGAATAATCATAATCTGGAACTTTCTGGTGAAGAATTCTCTTCTTTGCATAAGTATAATCTGCATTAACTATTACTTTATCAGCTTTTATTATTTTGTTGCTATTATGTAATAAAAAATTAGAACCTTCTTTTTCTATTGAGTTTATTTCTGAATTATAATTAAATTTTGCACCAAATTTTTTTGCCATTAATTCTATGGCTTGAGGAATTTTATACATACCCCCCATAGAATGAGATATTTTATGTACCTGGTCAGTGTAAGTAATTACACTATAAAAAGCTGGAGACTGGAAAGGCGAGACGCCTATAAACATAGATTCAAAAGTAAAAGCATAGCGCAGTTTCTCAGTCCTAAAATATTTTTTTATAAGCTGCCAATATGATTTGCCTATCTTTAATTTTGAAATTAAACCCCAATAACGAGGATTAAGCAAGTCAGGTGGGGTAAAACACTTATAGAGCAAAGGTTCAACCGATTTATATATATCTTCAGTCTCTTTGATGAGCTTATTATAAGCTACTGCTGCTTTCGGCTCTATCCTTTCTAACTCCTCTTTGGTTTTTTTATCATCGCTATAAACTGTAAAAGTATCGCCATCAGGATAAAAAATCTTATAGTGGATATCTAAAGTTCTTAAAGCTAAATAATCTGCTATGTCTTCTCTACAATAAGAAAAAACTTCTTTAAAAAAATCGGGCATCATCACAAAAGAAGGTCCGGTATCAAATTTAAATCCCTTATCTTCTATTATATGTGCCCGACCGCCACACTCAGACAGCTTCTCAAAAACTTCAACATCATAGCCTTTATGTGCTAACCGCGCAGTAACTGCTAATCCACCCACTCCAGCACCAACAATAACTATTTTTTCTCGCATTTTATCCTCCTTAAGCGTTTGTTTCTGCTTAAAAGATAGATTGCTTTTATCGCACTTTTTTCCTTATCTTTTATCTCTAGCATAATGTCAAAATCAAAGGACTTGGTCTGTTCTAAAAAATATTTAAAATGTCTTGTATCTAAAGTTTTAGCGTGAGCTCCAATTCTTTTACTGTGATCTTGACTACTGTAATCGACTATTGGCAAACCATCGGTATTTTCCCAAGTGGGAAAAACTTTTTTAACACAATCCTCTGTACTTTCACCGTAATTGTTTAGACTATGGTGAAATACATCAAAAAGAACAGGAATGCCGGCATCTTGATAAATTTCTAAACAGTCGCAAACTTTATATAACTTATCGTCATTTTCAATAACTAAGCGATTCTGTACCTTACGGTCTAATTTTTTGAATCTGTTTATAAATCTTCTTAAACTTTTTACTTTGTTATCATAAATACCACCGATATGAATTTGAATTTTAGATGTTGAATCTAATCCTAGCAAATCTAAAATCTCGGCATGATAGATAAGTTCGCGTATACTATTATCTAAAATATTTTTTTTAAAAGAATTTAATAAGACAAATTGGTCTGGATGCATCGAAATACGCATGCTAGATGAACGAATGTATCCACCTATGCTTTTAAAACGTTCTAAAAAATAATCCTGCCATTTAAAAGTGCATTGAGGATGAGATGCGAAGGGAATCAAATCAGAAGTAATTCTAAAAAAAAGTATATTTTGATCGATATTAAATCTTAGCGTTTTCTCTAAACATTCCAGATTAAGATTGATTTTATTGATAAGATTATCTTGAGAATAGCTTTTTAGTCTAAAGGTTCTACTGCTGCTACAACCTATAGATAAATTTAGACAGGGGTAACCTATCCGCATAAATTAAAATATTTAATTTGTATTAGCTTTACTAGCTATCTTGCTATTATTTCTCTGGCTGGGCTTTTTATAGAAAGCTAATCCAATCTGATTTATTAAGGCTGGGAAAGCAGTTAAAAAAATAGCAAAAAAGGGAATTAAAAGCCATTCAAAAATATATCCGGTCAGCTGAAAAAAACTGTATTTAACTTTTCTTTTAGGGAAAAATAACAAACATATTATCGTTAAAATAAAAATATTAAGAAAAATTAAAACCGGAATTACCGTACTAATACGCCAAGTACTGTAGTACAGTCTCATGTTAACAAACTGCGGCCAAACAAAAATAACCGGTAACCAAGCAATAGCACTTAGAAAAGGCGACCAGATAACATCTAAAATGTGGTATTCAAGCAATCTGGTAATATACTTTACTTTTTTATACCAAGGTATATACCGGGCTTGAAAGAAAGCCTTAGTAATAATTGGTAGCTTTTTGATCTGTGATGCCTCTTTTAATTTTTGATGGTATATTTTATCTACAGTACTTCTAAAATCTTTACCTTCGATAAGATCTTTAGATAAAGTAAAATAAACTGGCACAATATTATAACTACCATCAAAATAGATAAAAGCTTTCCAGAAAATCATAGTAGGATCAAAAATGAGATCTAGGGGCGAGCACTCTAACTCTAATATAGTTTTAAGACTGATGCTAAAATCCGAAAGAGGAATAACTTGCAATGGATTGGCCGATTCGGTTAAGCCAAAGAAAGAAGATGAAAGATTAAGGACTCTGGCAATTCCTGATCTTCGCCAACTATCATCGCCATAAATTGTAAAAAACTTAAAGATCGCCTGGGTACGATGAGGATAAACCATATAGTAATAAGTGAGGCTGCTTAGATAATGGGCTGGTAAAGGAATAACAGAATCGAATAATGAAACAATTACATCTTCAAAAGCAATGCCTTTGCTTTCAAAATATTCTTTTATTTTTTTAGTTAAAGGCTCTAAATTAGCCGCTTCATGCGAATCAAAAGGAAAACGATAGATAAAAAAATCTAAAAAAGTTTCGCCATGCCGTTTTTTAATCTCTTGTATTTTATCCTCTAAGATATTACTGGAATTTTTATCTAATAATACTAGCATTAAAATACGTTCGGAAGGAAACTTCCCACCATTAATACTTTTGATAACTGCCTCGAATTTTTCATAAGACTCACTATTAAGATAGGTAATCAAAAGGTGATGTAAATTAGTCGATAAAGAAGGCAATTGCTTGCTTTTCTTTAAAATCTCTAATTCTTTTTGATGTATAGCTAAGGAAGCTTTTTCTTTTGGGGTTATTATTGCTCCCATTAAATCTAATTTACGCCAATATTCATAAGGAATATCAAACCCTTTTACCCTATCCATCCAATCAGTAGCCTTCTCTAACGACAATCTTTTTCTTAAAATTAAGATGAAAAATATCGAGTAAATAAATCTTACTAATAGATAAAATCCTATAATTATAACTACCATACTAGCAAAAAAAGGCCTAAAGAAAGACAGTAATATTAATCCTACTATGATAGTTAAGCTTATCGCTCCCGGTAAAGCTTCGAATAAACGTTCGGCTAACCATTTTTTGCTTTCGGTTGAAGAATGTCTAAAATCAAACCTCATCTTACTGCGAACTCCTTATTTATTATTGTCTTCTATGTTATCTTTTGGCACTATACCTATGCTACAAAGACGCCCTAAACTCGGATCAAGATAATAAAGCATACCATTACCTTTGTGATAATAAACAGATGAATTACGTTTTGCCGAAATTATGGGATTTAAACGCTCTTTATTTCCTTTCAATAGGTCAAATAGAAAAATTTTATCACTGTCTTTAATAAGAAGATGCGAACTTTGATGAACCCAAAATACTTGCTTGATATCACTACCTTTGTCATAAACTAAGGAGATATCCGGAATTATCTCTAAATCTGCTCTTTTGCGAGCTGATGTTCTAAAATCCAATAAACCTATTTGGCTATTTTGCCAAAATATAATCCGCATATTAGTTTCATCAGCAGTTATGCCTAAAACTTCTTGGGCAAAACGATAAGGTTCAATATTAGCCGTCAAAACTCCTCCTTCGCTTAAAAATAATATCACTCCTTCTTCTAAGGGTTTAATATCAATAAACTCATTTTCGGGAAAAATAAATTTAGCTAATATAGGGTCTTCCATCAAGATCTGGTATCGGACTCCGGAATAATCCATTCTCAGCAAAATATTTCTTTTATTAAGAATATAAATTATGCCTTCTTTGAAACCATAACCACGGGCTTCTTCGTAAAACTTAGGATAAATGCCACCGGTATTTATATTCATCTGATTTAAATTATTCTGTTGCAAAGAGAAGACATAGTTTGCTTCGCGGGGATCCCATCCTACCTTAAAATTATTCTCGCTAAATAGACTACTAACATCTCTAACTTCATTATCATAATCCTTAAGCCTGACCCAAATAATTCGTTCACCTTCGGAATTGATACCACGTAATATAAAGGCTGAACTATCTAAAACTATATCGTAAGATAACACGATTAAGCCATATAATAACGAATCTTGCTGAATCAGCGGGGTAAGCTTTTCTGTTTGCATATTATAGATAAAATGATCTTCTATTCTCTCGCCTTTAGTCAAAATAAGAAAATTGGTTCCCGGCAGAGGTATTAGGTTGATAAAAGAATATGGGAGTAACTCTTTCTGGCTCCAATCTAAAGGTTTAAAGAGAATTTTATCAAAAGTTTGAGTTTGATTGGATTTGATTTTAACTGAATATAACCAAGATTTGTGCTTATTAAGAGTAAGCCTAATATCATAAGTACCGGCTAAGATATCTTTGACTGTAGTTGGTGTCTTATAACTGTAGCGCCGACCTTCGATGTAAATAGTAGCGTTTTGAGGAGTAGTAGAAAAGTAAATCTCACCTTTATCCGATAAATTATCCGCCGTTATAAAACCAAAAGTGTATAAAATTAACCAGGGACAAAAAATAAGATAGATTAAAACAAAAAAATAGAAGAGTATTCTTTGGTAAATAGACATAAATATTCTATTTTAAATTTACTTTAAATATATTATATCAGGATATCTAAAAATAGGAGATTTTTTTTAAAAAAGGCAAGATAAAATTACTCTTTTTTTTGTTTTGCGGCGATTATTTCCTCTGTAAGCGTTGATGGTACTTCGACATATTTTTCAAAATGCATAGAATATACTGCCCTTCCAGAACTTAAAGAACGCAAAGTAGTAGCATAACCAAACATATCCGCTAAAGGCACTTCGGCAGTAATAATCTGCTGCGGCCCTTTTTTTTCTATTCCCATAACCTTACCGCGGCGAGAACAGATATTACCCACTACATTACCTACATATTCTTCGGGAGTAACTACTTCCAGTGACATGTGAGGTTCAAGAAGCACTGGTGTGCTAGCCATAAAAGCTTTTTTAAAACACATACTGCCAGCTAGCTTAAAGGCTAACTCCGAAGAATCGACTTCGTGGTAAGAACCATCTAAAAGCTCTACTTTAATATTTACTACCGGATATCCGGCATAAACACCTTTTTGCATAGCTTCGATTACACCTTTTTCGATAGCCGGTATGTACTCACGGGGAATTTTACCGCCAGTAATGCTATTCTTGAATTCAAAGCCTGCCCCTTGAGGAGCTGGAGAAACTTCTAAAACTACGTGTCCGTATTGCCCTCGTCCTCCGCTTTGTTTTATATGCTTATACTCTTCTTGGAAAGAACCTAAAATAGTCTCTTTATAAGCCACCTTTGGCTGCCCAACTATAGCTTCTACACCGAATTCGTGTTTTAAACGGTCAACGATAATTTCTAAATGTAATTCCCCCATACCAGAAATAATAGTTTCATTAGTTTCTGGATCACTATGAACAAGAAAAGTTGGGTCTTCTTCGGATAATTTTGCTAAAGCTTTTCCGATCTTATCCTGGTCAATACGGTTTTCTGTCTTGATACTGATAGAAACAACCGGTGCCGGAAATTCTATGGCTTCTAATAAAATAGGGTTATCTATATCCGATAAAGTATCGCCGGTTACGGTATTATCTAAACCTATAGCCGCGGCAATATCTCCGGCATAAACTACCGGCCGGTTTTCTCTCTGATTAGCGTGCATTCGTAGAATCCTACTTAGCCGTTCTTTCTTATCCTTGGTTACATTTAAAATATAGGATCCTGCTTCTAACTTTCCGGAATAAATTCGAAAGTATACCAACTTCCCCATATGAGGATCGGCTTGAACTTTAAAAGCTAAACCGCAAAAAGGTTCATCATCAGCGACCTTTCTTTCTAGAACCTTCTTAGTATCAGAAGGGTCTAAACCTTTTACTATCGGTTGATCCGCCGGAGAAGGAAGATAGTAAGATATAGCATCAAGAAGCTTCTGCACCCCTTTGTTCTTAAAAGCTGAACCACAGAGCACCGGTACGATTTTATTGGCAATAGTCCCCTTACGTATAGCTAATCTTATCTCTTCCATGGTGATGACTTCTTCGGATTCGAGGTATTTTCCCATAACTTCGCTATCATTAGCCACCGCTTTCTCGATCATGATATGGCGGTATTGTTTAGCAGTTTCTAGGCAATCCGAAGGTATTTCTTCTATTCGGAAGTCTTTTCCTTGAGAATCTTCGTCATAGAGATAGGCTTTCATCTCGATAAGGTCGATTAGGCCAGTGAATTTATCTTCGGCTCCAATAGGTATTTGCAAGGGAATAACATTAGCGCCAAGTTCGGTTTCCATATTCTTGATAACGGCAAAGAAGTCAGCGCCGATTCTATCCATTTTATTGATAAAGGCTATTTTGGGGACTTCATACTTGTTGGATTGGTGCCAGACAGTCTCAGATTGGGGTTCTACACCGCCAACAGCACAGAATACTGCTATGGCTCCATCGAGAATCCTTAAGCTACGCTCTACCTCTACGGTAAAGTCAACGTGACCGGGAGTATCGATGATATTGATACGGTAATCGTTCCAATAGCAGGTAGTGGCAGCAGAAGTAATGGTGATTCCTCTTTCCTGTTCCTGTTTCATCCAGTCCATCTGGGCTTGGCCGTCATGGACTTCACCAATCTTATGCGAGCGGCCGGTATAAAAGAGTATCCTTTCGGTAAGGGTAGTCTTACCGGCATCGATATGGGCCATGATGCCGATGTTACGCACTTTAGAAAGGTCAATTCTTCTAGTCATTGTCTATCTCCTTCTTAATAGCTATTCAGCGAAAAGTGTAAAGCGAAAAATAAAGCCTTATTATAATAAGTAAATTCAATAAATCAACTCTTTTTTTAAGTTTTTTAAAGGTACGGAGTTTTAGGCTAGTTTAAAGAGGAGTTAATATTCCTGTAGTTTTAATTCCAGATTTTTCTCGCCATCATTTAAAATAACCTTATTTCTCTGAATATCGACTATAACATAATTACCGATTTTATCTTCGCGTTTAAAAATCTCTTGGTTTATAACTGCTTGCGGATCAACCTCATCCCAAAGAATACCGCTTAAATTTAAGTTAGATACTCCATCTTGGGTGGTATAGAATTTGCCCGAAAAGCAACACCTTACCCAACTGATATCATCAGCGGTACTTTTGCTATTAGTATCTCTTGGCATAGCTGAAGCGGTCTTCGGTTGTGCTAAAGGAATTGCGCTATCTTTTTTGAAGGCTATATCCGTAGCTACGGATACTTTTGACGTTGTTTTTTTCTTAATGGCTTTAGCTGCTCTAAGACCAACAAAAATAAAAATAATTACTAAAATTATAGTAAAAATTATCTCAAGGCGTTTTTTATCCATTTTATAGTTATTTTGATAAATAAGCCGATATTTCCAATAAAACGTTTAATTTTGGCTTTCCCTCTCCAGAACCCTCGATATCAACTTTATTAACCTTAGTTAAAATAGGAAAATCCCCCTTTAAAGCTTCTAAGTATCTGCCGATATCGCGATACTCTCCGCTTAAAGCCATTGATACGGTTATCTGTCTAATGCTAATACTACCCTGCTGGTATATAGTTTCATCTTCTTTGGAAACATCGATACGTTTAATCTCAACCCGGTATTTTTGGGCCTCTTGCGATAAATTTTTTATAACTGCTTCGTCCTGGGAAGGTAATTTTCGTTTAAGATAGTTAAGCTCAACTCCTAAATCATGCGCTATATCTACCAGCTCTTTGCCTTCAGTTATCCCAATAATATCATTGATATTTTCTTCAGCAGTTTTTAAATTATTTTTGATAGTGCTAAATTCACGGCTACGTGGCAAATAGATAAAAAACCAAAATAAAAATATGGCAAAGGCAATTATTATAGTTAGATAAATTATCTTTTTTTGCTCTTTTGTCAGTCTCATAGTTATCTATATTTAAGGTACTTCGAAATTAAGATTAAATTCAGTAATTTCAAAAGGCGGTTCTTTTTTTTTCTTAACTGAAGAAATTTCTACTTTGCTGAAATAATTACTCTTACCCATACGGTCCGCAAAATTAGCCAATATGGCATCAGGATTGTTTTTCGTACTCTTAACAAAACCGTTGATAATTCCGCTTTTTGTTTCAGAATCTAAAGTAAATTTATTAAAGAAAACTTCCCGGTCGGAAATAAAGCTTAGTACTTTTAATAACTGACCTACCAGAGGTTCTTTAGCTTTTAAATCGCTTATAAAATTACTTATTTCGTCCCTATCGGTTTTCATTTTCTTCACTTCCGATATTACGTTTAAATGCAGCAAGGCATTATCTAACTGCCAACGATAAGCTCTAATTGCTACTTTAGTAAAGAAATAAGAAACAATTAAAAATAGAGAAATAATAAAGGTTATCCAGCGCAGAGATATTTTTTGAACTTTTTCGATATCTTCGGTACGAAATTCGTACGGTAAAATATTTACCCCTCTCTTATAGTCTAGAATAATGCCTAAAGACTCGATATTATTGAAACAATCTTTACGATTTATCGGAGACGATATTTTAATTTCTTCTGCAGCCGTAATTATATTAGTATTTAAAGCTAGCTCTTGGCTTAAAAATACTTCTAAATTAGGTATGCTTTTAGCTTTTCCGCCTAAAAAAATACTATTTATTTTCGGTAATTTAGGCCTTAATTCACTTTGATAATAGTTCAAAGAACGTTTTATTTCCTGAGTAAGGCGTTCTAAACCCGGCCGAAGCATTGCTAAAATTTGAGTTGAATTTATCCTACCCTTATAAATGGCTTGGCCTTGAGGTATTCCGATATCAAATAATAGTTCTTCGGCCTCTTTCTCGGAAAGAGAAATTTCTCCAGTTTCTAAAGCTAATTTACCGCTTAAATATTCCTTTAATTTGCTAACTGATAAAGGCAGCTCCCGATAAAACTCTAGTTTATGATTATAGCTAATAACTATATAAGATTTATCTTCTCCGATATGTAAAATACCGAAGGGAGTATTAACTTTTTCTTTACTATATTCGGATATAAATTTTGGATAGATAAAAGCGCGGGGTATCGC
>JAGOLA010000032.1 GCA_017994375.1 Candidatus Omnitrophota bacterium
ATAATGCTCACGGCGCATTTAGGCAACTTTCCTTTAATGAGTTTAAAATTAGCTAAAAGTGGTTTTCCGGTAAATATAGTTATTAGGCCTATGCGTGATAAACCAGTAAATGATTTCTTTCATAATTTAAGAGAACAATCTAGCGTCAAAACAATTTTTTCTTATCCTCGTCGAGAATGTATAGCGGGTATCATAAGGGCATTACGTAATAATGAGATTGTTATAATGTTAATGGACCAAAATTTCGGCACCGGTGGTATTTGGGTTAAGTTTTTTGATAAATTAGCTGCTACTCCCGTAGGACCTATTATTTTAGCTTTACGTACTAAGGCTGCTATAGTACCGGCTTATATTTTTCGTAGTAGTAACTATAAACACACCATTAAAATTTTTCCCGAAGAAAAATTAACGATGACGCCAGATAAGAATGAGACTATATTTTTAAATGTCATTAAATTTACTCGTATGATAGAAGGTTGGATTAGAAAAATGGATTATCAGTGGAGTTGGATACATCGGCGTTGGAAGTCGCGTCCTTCCGATAGAATGAAAGAAATAAGGTTTAAAGTGGAATTGTAAAGGAATTTTGGTGATAGCATTTTATTAGCTATCTTTTTTTAAGAAAAAGCTTTACATAAGTTAGTCATATGCTATAATTATCGCAAAGGGGGGGTGGAATGGATAAAACAAAGTTAATCCCTATAATATTGTTGGTAGTTGTCTTGGGCGTAAGTTTTATTGCTTATTCTTTTTACGCTGAAAAACAAAATCTACTCAAAGAGAATAAAAATATAAAAGAAGAAAGAGCGATTTTAGTTGAAGAAAATAGTTCCCTTAAGTATAAAGTAAACAATTCCGAGAGAGAAAAAAGAAATATAGAGCAACGTTTAGTAGCCATCCAAAAAGCCTTTTCCGATATAGAGAAGGAAAGAAACGAGCTTCAGCAAAAGCTGGCCGAAGTGATTAAAGAGAGAGATTCCTTAGCTTCAAAAACCACTACCACAACTGACACTGAAAACTTTAATGCCGAAAAATTAACCGTAGAGTCTGGTGAAGAAAGATGGGCTGACTTTATAAGGGAAACGGCAGCTCTTAAAGCTAAATTAGACTTAGTTAAAAAAGATTTGTTAGATACAAAAATGAAAGTTGCGGAATTAGATAAAACAAATAAAGAATGGAGCATTAAGGTAGACCAACTTGCTAAGGAGAAAACAAGATTAGAAGAAGAAATGAATTTTAAAGAAAGGATACTGCGTAATTTAAGCATAGATGTAGTGGATGAGCGAGAAAATAAAGTTATGGCTTTGGATGAACTAAAGAAATTACGCAATGAGAACCTTGAGCAAAAGAAAGAATTAGTTCTAGCTAATAAAGAAAAAATGAGGTTGCAGGAGCTTTTAAAAGGAACTTTAGAAAAGAAAGAAGGTCTTGAGAATAAAATAGTAGATATTGAAAACTTATTAAAAGAAAAATCTATATCTTTCCAGGAGTTACAAGAAAATCTAAATCAAGCTGTTTCCGGCGGAAAGAAAATAGCCGCCGATGGTTCAGCTTCTGTAGAATTACCTCCTATTATAGTAAAGCCTACCTATGGCATGAAAGGTTTACAAGGTAGAATTATTGCTGTCAATCATCAAGAGCAGTTTGTTATTATTGATTTAGGAGAAACATCAGGATTACGTCCCGGAGCTTTATTTAGGATTATGCGTGATGGACGAGAAATTGGCAGTGTAGAAGTGATTGAAACTAGGAATGAAATTTCTGCTGCTGATATAAAAGAAGTAATTGGCGGTTTGACTATTCAGGAAGGCGATGTCGCCGTAATTAGATAAAATCTGTGTCTTCTTCCAAAATTACTATTAAAGATGTAGCCAAGAAAGCAGGGGTTTCTATAGCTACTGTCTCACGCTACTTAAATAACTCGCCTTTAAAAGAAGAGAATCGCCAGAAAATAGCCATAGCGGTTAAAGAGCTAAATTACCAACCGGCTCTCTATGCCCGTCGTCTTGCTGGTGGTAAATTAGATTCTTTCGGTTTAATAATACCTGGTTATGAAGGTATTTTTTATTCTTATTATGCTTTAGAAATAATCAGAGAAATAGCCATAGCTCTTACCGAAGATAGCATTGATCTTCATCTTAATATTTTTTGGGACAAAGACAATTTTAAAAGCTCTCTAGTAGACGGAGTAATAATGGCTGATATTATAGGCAATGAGAATCAACTTAAGAGATTAATTAAAGATAATATTCCGGTAGTAATAATGAATAGAAAAGTAGAGGATTACGACGTAAATTGCGTAGCTGTAGATAATTTTAAAGGTGCCTATGAAGCTACCGATTTTTTAATACAGCATGGGCATAAACAGATAGCTCACCTTGCTGGTGATTTACGGGTTCAAGCAGCTCAAGACAGGCTAGATGGCTATAAATCTGCCTTGGCTAAACAGGGTATCGAAGTAAAAAAAGATTATATTAAAATTACTAATTTTTCTCCTAAAGAAGCTTGGGAGAGATTAGAAGAGTTATTTTCGCAAAAGACCCCTCCTCCCACGGCTATTTTTTGTTGTAGTGATGAAGTAGCTAGCAAAGTTTTGAATTTTGCCGAAGAAAGAAAAATAGATATTCCTAATAAATTGAGTGTTATTGGCTTTGATGATAATCCTAATTGTCTCTATGGTAGTTTGATGTTAACTACAATAAGACAGCCATTAAAAACAATGGTACGTAAGGCAGTACAAATTTTAAAAGAAAGCCTTAAAGGTCAGCAATCTCCTCAAAAGATAGTCCTTGATACCGAGCTTATTATTAGAGATACCGTAGGATTTATTTAGCATACCTTAGCAGGTTGGATAATCTTTGAAAAATTTATTTTAGTTAAAAAAGTTTAGCCCTTAAAGAATATTGAGAGATCCAACAAGAACAGTGCTATGTTAATTCCATCAATATATAGTATGTATATAAAGATAAAAATACTATATATAGTATTTTTTCTTGACAGTCTTTTAGGGTTATGATATAAAAAGGAGTCTTGCCTAAATTTATTTGCTCTAAGAACTTTAAGACCTCTTTAGAGACGACAAAAAATAAAGGAAATATTTTTATTAAAAAGATTTAAGAAAGGGGATGTGGTATGGAAAAAACATTAAATTTTTCTTCTAACGCTTTAGTGGTATTAAAAAAACGTTATCTTAAAAAAGATAAAAAAGGCGAAGTTATCGAGACTCCTGAAGAGTTGATGAGGCGAGTAGCTAAGACGATGGCTCAAATAGAAAAGAAATATGGCGCTAAACAACCATATGTTAAGGATATAGAAAATGCTTTTTTTGAAATGATTAAAGAGTTAGAATTTATGCCTAATTCTCCCACTTTAATGAATGCCGGAAGAGATTTAGGACAACTTTCCGCTTGTTTTGTCGTACCGGTAGAAGATTCTATGGATTCTATTTTTGATGCTATAAAATCAACGGCGTTAATACATAAAACCGGTGGAGGCACAGGATTTAGTTTTTCCAGGCTTAGAGCTAAAAATAGCTTAGTTAAGACTACTGGCGGTGTAGCTTCCGGACCGGTATCTTTTATGAAGGTTTTTGATTCAGCTACCCAAGCGGTAAAACAAGGAGGAACCCGTCGCGGAGCTAATATGGGGATATTAAGAGTAGATCATCCTGATGTTTTAGAATTCATAAAGTGTAAAGCTAAAGAAGGTGAAATCTCTAATTTTAATATTTCCGTAGCTTTAACAGATGATTTCATGGAGAGCGTCTTAAATAAGGGTAAATATAAATTGATCGATCCTCATAGTAATGAAACAGTAGAAGAGTTAGATGCTAGTGAAGTTTTTGACCTTATCGCTGAGTACGCCCATAAAAATGGAGAACCAGGAATAATTTTTATAGATAAAATAAACAAAGTCAATACCGTCCTTCATTTAGGCAAAATAGAAAGTACTAATCCTTGCGGAGAACAGCCACTTCTGCCTTATGAAAGTTGTAATCTTGGCTCTATTAATTTGGCAAAAATGTTTAAAGACGGCGACGACGGCTTAGAGATAGATTGGAGTAAGCTAGAAAAGATATCAAGGCTAGCAGTGAGATTTTTGGATAATGTGATTGATGCCAATAAATTTCCTTTAGAGCAAATTAAAATCAACACCTTAAGGACTAGAAAAATTGGATTGGGAGTCATGGGTTGGGCTACTCTTTTAGGTTTTTTAGAAATACCTTACGATAGCGATGAAGCTATAGCTTTAGCCAGAAAAGTTATGAAATTTATATACGAAGTAGCCGTTAACGAATCCGAAAGATTAGCAAAAACTAGAGGGGTATTTCTAGCTTGGGAGAAGAGTAAATGGCACGAGAAAGGAATAAAAATTCGCAATGCCACCTTAACTACTATTGCTCCCACTGGTACTATAAGCATAATAGCTGGGCCGACTTCTTCGGGAATAGAACCCAATTTTTCTCTTTGCTATTTTCGAAATGTATTAGACGGAGAAAAATTATTAGAAGTAGATCCTGCTTTTGAATATATTGCTAAAAAAGAGGGTTTTTATTCTGAAAATTTGATGAAAGATGTAGCTAGCGGTAAAAACATTCAAGATATGGATGAGATACCGGATAGAATAAAAAGAATTTTTAAGATTGCTATGGATATTCCATCTTTTTGGCATATTAAAATGCAGGCTGCTTTTCAGGAATTTACCGACAACGCGGTGTCTAAAACCATTAATTTACCCAATCATGCTACCATTGAAGACGTAAAGGGAGCTTATTTATTAGCCTATAAACTTAATTGTAAAGGAATTACCGTATATCGGGATGGTAGTAGAAGCGTCCAAGTTCTTACCGTAGATAAGGGGAAAAAGAGCGAGATTAAAGAAAAAGAACCAGAAAGCTATTCTATCGTAGTTCCTTATCCTAAACCTAGGCCGGAGGTTATTCTAGGTACTACTACTAAAGTTACCACTGGTTGTGGGAATCTCTATATTACTATTAACCAAGACGATGAGGGAAACTTTTTTGAAGTTTTCACCCAAATGGGCAAAGCTGGAGGTTGCGCTGCTTCGCAGTTAGAAGCAGTAGGCCGTTTAGTCTCTTTAGCGCTTAGAGGCGGTATAGATACCAAGGTCATTGTAGAACAGCTTAAAGGGATAAGATGTCCTTCTCCTTCTTGGGATAAAGGTAAGAAGATTTTTTCTTGCGCTGATGCTATAGCCAGGGTTTTAGAAAAAAGAGCTGGTGACCAAAGAAAGATGGCTAGAGTTAAGATAACTGCCGCTACCGAAGCAAAATCCGCAGACACCTCAATAGTTACCCAAAAAGCCAGTAACTTTAATAATGTAGTAGGAGTTTGTGTAGAATGTGGTTTTGCCCTTAGACATCAAGAAGGTTGTCTAGTTTGTGACGCTTGTGGATATTCTAAGTGTTGAGTTCAACTACGTCCTTGATATCTGCGATATTAAGGATAAGTCTCATTAAAAAAAATGATTAAGTTAGTTTTATTAAGACACGGCGAAAGTACTTGGAATTTAGAAAATAGATTTACCGGCTGGACCGATGTTGGTTTATCAAAAAAGGGGATAGAAGAAGCCCATTCAGCAGCCAAGTACTTAAAAAAAGAGGGATTTACCTTTGATATTGCTTATACTTCAGTGTTGAAAAGGGCTATTTCGACTTTATGGATAGTTTTAGAAGATATGGATTTAATGTGGATTCCGGTCTATCGGTCTTGGAGGCTTAACGAAAGACATTACGGCGCCTTACAAGGTTTAAATAAGCTAGAGACGGTCGAGAAATATGGAGAGAAACAGGTATTGGTTTGGCGAAGAAGCTATGATATCCAGCCCCCGCCATTAGCAGAGAATGATGAGCGTTATCCAGCTAACGATCGGCGTTACCAAGAATTAAAAAAAGAAGAAATACCTTTGACAGAATGCTTAAAAGATACGGTTAATAGGTTTATTCCTTACTGGAAAGATACGATAGTACCAATTTTAAAATCCGGTAAACGAGTAATTATTGTTGCTCATGGAAATAGTTTGCGGGCTTTAGTAAAATATTTGGATAAGGTATCTGACGAAGAAATAGTTAGTCTTAATATTCCTACCGGAATACCTCTTATCTACGAATTAGACGATAATTTAAAAAGCTTAAGACATTACTATTTAGGAGATCCCGAAGCGATCAAAAAAGCAATCGATTCTGTAGCTAAACAGACTAAAAAATAATACTAGACTTCTAATACCCTCCCCCATAGATTTTTAAAACAATTTCTTTTATTAGCTTTAGTGATAAGATATGGTAAAATTTATAATCGTTAAGTGGGTTTACAGTAATTAGAGATAAAATCATTATGATTATGGAAAAATATGATTGTATAGTTATAGGAGCCGGCCATGCCGGAATTGAAGCATCTTATGCTGCAGCAAAGTCAGGTTGCAGAGTTCTTATTCTAACCATAGATATAGATACTATTGGTAAGTTATCTTGTAATCCTGCCGTAGGAGGAGTTTGCAAGGGGCATTTAGTGCGGGAAATCGACGCTTTAGGTGGGCTTATGGGCAGAATTACCGACCGCTGTGCTCTTGGTTATAGAATTTTGAATAGGAGTAAGGGTAAGGCTGTCTGGTCAACAAGAGCCCAGGTGGATATGTTTTCTTATGCTAAAATAGCTAAAGATGTCTTAGAGAAAACAGAAAATATCACTATTTTGCAGGGAAAAGTCGAGAAGATACTTACGAAAAATAAGAGCGTAATAGGAGTAGAGACCGATTTTGGACAAGAATTTTATGCCAAGACCATTATTGTTTGTGCTGGAACTTTTCTTAAAAGCAAAATACATATCGGTTTAAATAATTTTCCCGGAGGAAGACTTTGTGAACAATCCAGCGATAAGCTATTTGATAGTATAAAGCAATTAGGTTTTAAGACTAAACATTTTAAAACCGGAACTTGCGCTAGATTAAATTCTAATACTTTAGATTTTTCTAAAATGATTGAACAGGTTCCAGATAAAGACGTCGAACCTTTTTCCTTTAGAAATACTACTATACCTAAAAAACAATTAAGTTGTTTTATAACTTATACCAACAAAAAAACGCGCCAGGTAATTTTAGATAATTTAAAATATTCTCCTCTTTATACTGGAAAAATTAGCTCTACCGGCGTAAGATATTGCCCTTCTTTAGAAGACAAAATGGTAAAGTTTCCCCAACATGAAAGGCACCAAGTTTTTATCGAACCCGAGGGGAAAGATTCTTTAGAGGTATATCCCAATGGTATATCTTCGTCATTGCCATTCGATGTCCAGGCTGATTTTATTCACAGTATAGAAGGATTAGAAAAGGCCGCAGTTTTACGGCCGGGATATGGCATAGAACACGGGTTAATCGATGCTCGTCAGCTAGACGTTACTTTAGAATCTAAAATAATAGGGGGGCTTTATTTTTCCGGACAAGTAAATGGGACTACCGGCTACGAAGAAGCAGCTGCCCAAGGATTAATAGCCGGCATAAACGCTGCTTTAAAAGTAAAGATGAAAAAGCCTTTTATTGTAGGTAGAGATATAGCTTACATTGGCGTTTTGCTGGATGATTTAATTAGTAAAGGTACCGATGAGCCCTATAGAATGTTTACTTCTCGAAGCGAATTCCGTCTTTCCTTAAGGGAAACCAATACTGGTTTACGTCTAGGAAGATACGGCTATAAATTAGGCTTAATAGATAAGGCCGAATATCAAATTATTTTGGATAAAAAAAATATTTTAGAAAAAAGTTTAGAAGAAATAAAAACTAGAAAAGTTATTTTTAACGGCCAAAAACTAACGTTATTTAATATTTTGAAGAGGCCACAAGTTAGTTTCAATAAAATAAAAGGATTTTTAGATAATAAGAATTTACCTTTAGGTATACAGCGTGAAATAGAAACCATTTCTAAATACGAAAGCTTTTTAGCTCGAGAGGCAGATTGGTCTAAAGAATTGAATAATTTTGCTAAAATAAAAATAAAAAGTTTGGATTTTGCTAAAGTCCCTTCATTATCTAAAGAAATAATCGAAAAATTACAAAAATTTAAGCCTGTTACTTTAAAAGAAGCTTTCAATATAAGCGGAGTCACTCCGGCAGCGGTTTTGAATATTTTAAATTTTGTTAAACACAGTAAAAATTCCGCCTAGCAAAAATAAGCCTATCGTATTTATTCTCTTAAGTTAAAAGTGGTAATTTTAGAAATTCTCCGATAAGTGTGGCAAATTTATCGCTGGCACCATAAGGCAGAAGTTTTTCTTTTATTTTATTTAACTTTTTTTGTAGGTTAAGATACTTTTCTTCGTCTTTAAGATAAGCTAAGGTTAATCGGGCGATTTTTTCGGGACGTGCTTCTTTTTGTAATAGTTCTTCTACTATTTTTTCCGAAGCTAAAATATTAGCCATACCGATAAATTTAGCGTTTACTATACGTTTTAATATCTGCCAACTTAGAAAATTAATTTTATAGATTATAAGATAAGGCACCTCTAAGATAGTTATTTCTATAGTAGCAGTGCCGGAAGAGGCGATAATAAATTTAGATTCTTTTATCGCTTGATAGGAGTGTTCTGTCACGTCCATAGATAAAGAAAACTTTTCATATAGTTTTTTCTCTAAATTCGGAGGTTTTATTATTCGAAATTGGTAGCCTTTAAGTTCTTTTTCCAAAATTGCTTTAGTTTTTTGCATTAAAGGCAGATGTTTTTTTATTTCATTCTTTCTAGAACCGGGCATAAAAGAAATTATGTTTTTAACCTCAACTTTTTGTTTATCTATAATATCAAGAAGAGGGTGGCCAAAATATAAAACATCGATATTTTCTTTTTTATATAGCTCTTCTTCAAATTTAAAAATAACTATAATTTTATCTACATACTTTCTTATCGAGTCTATTCTTTTTTCTCGCCAGGCCCATACTTGTGGGCTAATATAATAAAATAGAGGGTATTTTCTATTTAATTTTTTAGCTAATTTTAAGTTGAAATCAGGAAAATCTATAAGTATTATAAGATCAGGTTTAATGATTTCGATCGCTTTTAAGATTTCATGGTATATTTTTATAAGTTTTGACAGAGAAGACATAACTTCGAAGATTCCTGAGACTGAATGAGAAAGAAGATTTATTATTTGATAAGAATTCTGAGCTAAGATCTCTCCTCCAAAAGAATATATTTCTACTTCTTTGAATTTTTCTCTTATTTTTTTGCTTAGAACACCGCCATAAAGATCACCGGATTTATCACCGGCTACCACTACTATTTTTTTTGTTTTCATTTTTAATTCCAATAAATAGGTTAAAAAATATATTTTAGATGAAGTTATTTTAACTTTATTTATATCGGGAGAGTTTTAAAGAATGTTTATCATGTTCTATGATCTTTTCGATTTTGCGAGCAAGATCTAAAGCATTTTTAGCCTGCATAGCATATTCAATAGTAAACTGTTTTCTTTTTACCAGATTTACAAAATCAGCAATTTCTTTTTTTAAAGGTTCACTTTTATTTATGGTTAAATATTTTTTTATAATCTTTGTTTTTTGTTTTTTATATATCTCTACCGTTTGTTTAGCATAATCTAGAGAAATATAGGATTGCGGCATAAATATTCTTATTTTTCTCTCCTTTTTTTCGGATATCCGAGAGGAAGTGATATTAGCGACACAACCTTTATTAAAAGTTAGACGGGCATTAGCAATATCAGCTGTCTTAGAAAGTACTTTTACGCCTTTAGCTTGAATTTTGGTTATTTTGTCTCTTAAAAGATAGAGAATTATATCTAAGTCGTGTATCATCAAATCAAGGACTACACTAATATCTAGAGAACGATAAGGATAAGGGCTTAAGCGGTGGCATTCTATAAAAAAAGGGTTTTTGATAGTTTTTTTTATGGCCAGATAAGCGCTGTTATACCTTTCGACATGTCCGACTAAAAGAAGAGTCCTGCTTTTTTTTGCTAATCTTACTAACTTTTTAGCACTAATGAGGTTATCGGTAAGAGGTTTTTCTACTAGAACCGGAATTTTTCTCTTTAAAAAGAAATTAGCAATTTCAAAATGAGTAGAGGTGGGAGTAGCGATACTGACTAAATCAACCTTATCTTTTAGTTTGTGATAATCATCAAAACAAGAATATTGGCGGTAATTTTCTAAGGCCAGAGTATTGATGTCAACTAAAAAAATCTTATCTATCTCTTTGATTTCCTGATAGATACGTAAATGTATCTGGCCTAATTTACCTAGCCCGATTATTCCTACCCTCATGTTAAAAATAGCTTTTTACTTCGATAACGTAAATCCCTACTCTTAAGAATAGAAAAAACCAATACTACACTCGGTATTAACCCTAAAAACTCCTTAATTTATAAAGTTTGGGGTTTATCGAAAGCGTTGATTTTTTTAATATTTTTAATGATTGGCGTATTCTATCAAATCTCTTGAGGAAAGTCAAATCATATGGTAAAATCCTACCACTCTAATTATGAAAAAATATATAAAAGATTACTTCAAACTCTTAAAATTTATTGCATCTTATAAGGGGATTTTATTTCTAGCCGCATTTTTTATGGGTGCATCTACCCTTTTTGATGGTATAAGCTTAGGAATGATAATTCCTATATCAGATAGAGTACTAACTAATCAAGAAATAATAATCCCGGGCAAATTACCACCCTTTATGTCTTTTGTCGTAGATAAGCTAAATTCTATAAAACCATTAGATTTTCTGACATTAATAGTTATTTTTATCCCAATATTATTTATTTTAAAGGGAGTATTCCTTTTCATACAAAGTTATTTAATGAATATTATTGCCCAAGGTGCAGTTAGGAATGTGCGTGATAAGTTATATATAAAATTTCAAGAGTTATCTATGGATTTCTATAGTAAAAGACGTGCCGGAGAACTTATGTCGCGTGTCACCAACGATGTCGGTGCCATCGCCAATTCTATCTCTTTTGCTCTCAAGGATTTTATATTTGAGTCCATGAAAGCTTTATTTTTTGCTTTTTGTGCTTTTTATTTAGGTTTCAAAATTTCATGGAAATTACCATTTATTGTTTTTATCGTCTTTCCGGCAATTTTAGTTCCAGTGGCTAAGATTGGTAGGAAAATAAAGAAATTTACAGTTGAAATACAAAAAAAGATGGCAGATTTAAACTCGCTAATGGCAGAAACTATTAATGGTGCAGGTATTGTAAAGGCTTTTTGTAGAGAAACTTATGAGATAGAAAGATTCAAAAATATCAATTACAATTATTATAAATTTAATCTAAAGAATGTCAAAAGAACGCTAAGTGTAGCATCATTAACCGAAATAGTAGGTGTATTTGGTGTTGTCTTAGTTTTACGGCTAATCGGGCCTGAAGTGATCTCGGGTAATCTTTCTTTTGGTGTTTTTGCGGCATTTATTGCTTTTGTCATGTCTACGATAAGCCCGCTTAAAAAGTTAGCTAATGTTCATGCTATTAATCAACAGGCTTTTGCGGCTTCAGAAAGAATTTACGACATTCTTGACCAAGAACCGACAGTCAAAGATGCCACCAATGCTAAAGAGATAATTAGTTTCGAGGATAGTATTAAATTTGATAGAGTATGGTTTGAATATACTACTGAATACGGCTATGTTTTAGAAAATATAAATTTAGAAGTAAAAAAAGGGGAAGTTGTAGCTTTGGTTGGTCGTTCCGGAGCTGGGAAAAGTACTTTAGTCAGTTTATTACCCAGATTTTATGACCCTACCAAGGGTGCAATCTATATCGATGAGTTAGATTTAAGGAATATTAAATTAAAGTCGTTACGTTCTATGATTTCTATTGTCTCGCAGGAAACGATACTTTTTAATTCTACAATAGAAGATAATATTGCTTACGGTAAGTCTAGCGCTACCAAAGTAGATATTATTGAAGCGGCAAAAAAAGCCTACGCTTACGAATTCATTATTAATTTGCCTGAAGGATTTCAAACAGTTGTTGGAGATAGAGGTATTCGATTATCCGGAGGAGAAAAGCAGAGAATTGCTATAGCCCGGGCAATATTAAAAAATTCACCGATTTTAATTTTAGACGAAGCTACCAGCCAATTAGATTCGGCTTCCGAGCAATTAGTCAAAGAAGCTTTATATGTTCTTATGGAGGGAAAGACCGTTTTAGTCATAGCCCACCGGCTTTCTACAATTCAGAAAGCAAGTAAAATAATAGTTTTAAATGAAGGAAAGATTGTAGGCGTAGGTACGCATTCAAACCTTCTAGAGACCAATTCTTTATATAAGGAATTGCACGATTTACAATTTAATGTCTAAGCCTATAAGTTATATCTGCCTGTTCCTTAAGCAGTTCAGTATTATAATATTGAAAATATAAAAAACTATGATATACTTTGAGTCTAAAATATTTGAAATAACTTAAATTCTTTAAGGAGGAAAAACATGGTTTTATCGGAAGAAATCAAAGGATTGTTAGAGAGTGGTGTTCATTTTGGGCATTTAAGTAAACATTGGAACCCAAAAATGAAAGCTTTTATTTTTGGTAAGAAAAAGAACGTTTATATTATCGATTTAGAAAAAACAGCTCAGAAAATAGAAGAAGCCAAGGTTTTTTTAGGTCAAATTGCCCGTTCTGGGAAGAAAATCCTTTTTGTAGCCACTAAAAAACAGCTTCGAAGTACTATCGAAGAGTTAGCAACGTCTTGTGATATGCCTTACGTGACCGAAAGGTGGGTCGGAGGTCTATTGACTAATTTTGCTACCGTAAAGAGTAGAATCAATAAATATATAGAGCTATTGGAACAACGCAAAAAAGGCGAATTTGGAGGTATGACTAAAAAAGAGGTCATCAGGCTTAATAGGGTAATAGAAAGAATGGCTAAAATATACAGAGGAGTTACAACCCTAGAAGATATTCCCGATTGTATATATT
>JAGOLA010000002.1 GCA_017994375.1 Candidatus Omnitrophota bacterium
CATATTGGCCGTTTACTACTGCTCTTTGTAATTTACCCTCATCATTTGTCTCCATACGATAACCCATAACCGGATGTTTATCGAATAAATGCGGAGTAGAAGCTTCTCGCCAATCAAAGTGGTTACGTGGATCTAGCCACTTCTCAATAGCTGAAATTCCCGGATCAAATACGGCTTTGGTAGCACCATAAGTAATAGCACCGGTCGAAGCAACATCTATAGCTAAAGGAGTTATAGTAGGAAGCTTTCTTAAACCATACCCTACTAAAGCACCAGTGCCAAAATAAGAAAGAGCATCCCAGCCGTTATTAATATCCCCTCTTAAAGCTCCAATGCCTACCCCAGCAAGACCAGTACCAGTAGTATAGAAAGTTTTAAATTTAGCGGTGCTGGTAAATTCAGAAACTTTATTTATCCAACCAGCTTCGCTAATGGAAGTACGCATTCTATGAGCAAAACTTAAACCGCCGATACCGGCTATGGCTAAACCGGCATTAGCAATATAATTTCCGGCTATATTAGCAATATCATTATCGGTAAAATTATCGACGCTCTTACCTATATAATACATTCCGCTTCCAGCACCGACCAAAGTAAGCGGATGGTGGATAGCAAATTGAACTGGTCTGGTTTGTTCTAAACCTCTTATAAAAGCTGAATCGGAAATCTTTCCATAACCAGCACCAATAGCATTAAACATGGTTGATAAACCTATAGAAGAAGTAGCAAAAGTATCTAAACTATAGGCAGTGGTATAAGCTGATTGGCTAATAGCTTTAAATTGATCATCGCTGCCTAAGGTTGGCATAATAAAACCAAGGCCAGTATTCCACTTCATAAAACTGGCTGCTCCTTGGTGAGCCTGGGCTGTAAAGTAACCTACGCGCTGTAAATTACTTAATGTAGAGTAAGGCATTGTACCACCCTCAAAGTAAGCTATACGAGTAGGTGAACCATTAAACATTACCTTCTCGCGAGATATGCTAATCGGAGCAACGGTTGTACTTCTTATGTTATCCCCTAGGTATTTAAATCCTGCTGTAGCACCCATTACGCCACCAACTAATCTACCCCACTGAGCTGGACCAGCCATACGGTTAGGATCATTTAACTGATTACCAAGTTGCTCTAGTTGTTTCTTAATTGAAGCTAAACTAAGAACTTCTTTAAAAGTTTCAATTGGTCTAGATAAGCCTAAGGCTGTATAGCTACCGCTGGCAGCTTGAGTAAAGGTATCTGTTGCAGATACTAGCATAGATGTTGGGAAGGCAGCTATAGGTGCGTAATCGTTCATAAATTTATCAAACTTAACTCTTTCAGTATTACTTCTAATAGCTGAAATCTCTGGTAAATTATTATTGATACCGAACCATTTTTCAGCAATATTGCCAGCTGCCGAAACTATATTTCGGCCGGGATTCATAAAGATACCGGTAATTCCACTGACCGGTCCAATAATTTCATGTAAAGGTTTAGATATCACACTACTGTTACCCGAATAATTTAATTCGGTCTTAGCTAAAGCAGTAGAACCGGCTAAGAAATTTAAAGGCTGATTAAGACCAGTGATACTAATAAATCTTGTCGCTATTGGAGAATTATTTATATTAAAAAATGGCCTAACTGGTTCAGCCACACGTTGCACTAAATCTTTGGTTCTAGTAATAAAAGTAGGAATTTTTTCTTGGGAAGCTACTACAGCAGAAGTACTTTTAGGTATTGCCCAGTTACCAACTCCGATAATACTACGAATAGCAAGTCCGCCCAAAGCACCATCAACATAATTCATGGGGCGGCTATAACCACCATCTAAGAAATGAGGAGCGGCAATCGCGCCAATAGTAGGATAAGTTATCCAAGACCATCCTCTAGTCGGACTTAAAGCTGGTCCAATATACTTAAAAGTATTTCCAATTAATGGTATATCTCTACCGTATTGGATAAAACTTCTTGTAACTTGCCCTAAACCATTAAAAGCGCCAGTAAAAGCATAAGTAGTTCCGACATTAAATAAAGATTCGCCTAAATGCATTATTCGACCTTCAGTAGCAGCAGTACCGACATGCCCTAAAGCTAAATTAGCAGTTGCCAAACCTCTAGTAACAGGATTTTGAGGAATTGCTAAAGCACCAGCCCCAACTCTACTCCACCAACTTGTAGTTGTAGCTGCCGTATTAGCTAAACCAGTAGCACTACCAAGATACCCAGCGATTTTTGCTCCAGCTGCTGGTAAAGCAAAAGACACACTAAGCACAGTAGATTCAGTAGGAGTTAAGTATTGTCCTGGAGTAACTAAATTTCCTCTAGCGTCATACCCGGCAGTTTGATAATACTTCAGTTCATCTGCAGCTAAACGAGTAACTCCAGCAACCGCAACTGTTGTCCGGCCTAAATTTATTCCTGTTACTTTACGAGTAGCGTATAACTCTAAAGCAACTTTACCTACTTGACCAGCTGACATTAATCCATACTCTAAACCGCTGCTCCATCTATTTCCTTCTCTCCACTCTTTTTTAGCATGTTCTTTAGAAAGACTAAAACCGATACCAAACTTCCAATCATTACCCATGAAAGCATAAGGTCTTCCCTTTTCATCTCTAATTTCAAATTCCCAATCGCGCCAATCTGCAGAATTATTAGTATTCTTGATTCTTAAATCATCGCTAGCCCTCATTGCATTTAAAGCCCAAGCATTAGTAGTAGTTCTGTCCCAAGTAAATAATTCATTTAAATCTCCTGCAACGCTATTTGCAGCATATAACCACATGAAAGCTTCATGTGCTCCTGCTGATCTTCGCCAACTATCACTATCAAATATAGCGCCGATAGCTGAGTCGACTCCCCACATTATGGCATGGACAGGGGTGCTTAAAGTATTACCTGCAAAATCATGTACTACCCATGATAATCCGTCGCCAACAACTCCGGCTACAGCGCCTCCAGTTTGACGTATTGGATGCCTTAGATGTTCGGGCACAGCAGCATGGAATATCGGGATATCTGTTACCCGATAATCTGGAGTGGTACCAATCCAGTTATTCATATTCTGGAGGACATCTGACATAAAAGGATTACGTTGAATTTCAGGATTAGCCATTAAGCCAGCGATGGTTGTCGAGACTTTTTCTTTTTGTTCGTTATATTGAGCAGCTACACGTTTATATTCATCTCTTAATTGAGCTCTAGTCATTCCTAATTCATTAATTGCTCTATCAGCATATTGCGGAGACATAAGTTGATTAGCAATAATATTCAAATTACGTTCCATTCTCTGCAATTGCACTTGGGTTTCAGCTACTTGTAAAACTGGAACTTTATTAGCCAGTCTTTGCAAAGCATCGACTTTTAAACCATCAGTATAAATAGCACCGGGTATACCCATAGAAGGTTGATCAGCTTTCGCAATTATCTGCTCTCTTTGTTCTAAGAATTTAACTGGGTCGTCAAAATTTAAAACTGCTTGAGCCTGATATAAAACTCTTAACTGGTTAGCAACTCTTAATTGCTCTTCACGAATGCTATCATCTCTATTATGAAGTATCCCTCGATACCAAGGCTGGCCGGCTAAATCACCATTAAGGTTTAATTCTCTAGACCAGCGTTGATTAAGATCAGCTAAACGTCTTTCTAAACCGCGTATCTCCTGCGGTAATCTTTCGGTACTATAACCCATTTCTCTTACCTTTTGAGCGTATTCGACTCTAACTTGTGCAATTTGTTCTTGAAGTTGCCGAGGGGTCAAGACATCTTCGAATCTAATATTTTGCTGGGCAGTATTACCGATAGCATCGAATTTTATTACATTGACTTTACTAAATTGTAAATGATAATTCGCAATATGTTCATTGTTATATTTAGGATTAGTTACCACTTTAAATACCTTATCTCCCGTAAAACCATTGTTAGTAATTGCGTAATTTCTCAAATCCTGGGCAATGCTACCGGAGAAATTATAATTAAAACCCGAAATAAAATTAGAGGCTTTGCCGGAAAGTAAGCCGTCAGCGCCAAGAGTAATAGTAGTAAGGGCTCTTGTCGTAAAGGGGATATTCCTTGCAATTTGTTTATCAACTCCGGCCTCTTTATTCTGAGAACCTTGATATTGAGAAGCTTGAACAAATAAGGGTTGTTTTCCTTCTGAAAGAGTAATGCTGATAGAATTACCCAGGCGCTCTAAGCCAATAACATTGCGCCATTGGCCAGGTTCGGTCATAAAGCGGGCATTATCAAATATTTGTTTTATATTGCCTTGGATATTACCTAGTTTATCCCAACGAATAGCATTGGCGAATTCACCCACTGCTTTTTGGCCAACAGGATCTCTAAAAGTAACAGTAAAACGGTTGTTATCTAAAGGCGTTAAATAACCATTATGAGCGGTAATAAGCTGGCCAACGTTATTAAAAATAATAGTTTCTTTATCTTGAATAGTTAAACCACCGTCAGCTAAAGACTTGCCAGCAGAAACTTGTCTAGTAAACCCTAGGTCTCCTTTAAAACCTTGGCTGGTTATAGCATAGTTTCTTACATCCTGGGCAATGCTACCGGAGAAATTATAATTAAAACCCGAAATAAAATTAGAGGCTTTACCGGAAAGTAAGCCGTCAGCGCCAAGAGTTAAAGCTTGCATTGGACGAGCGGTAGCAAGATTATCTAAAGGTTGATAATAACCGGTTTTAACCTGATTAAAGAATTCTTCGTTAGTGGCTGCGGGAGGTTTAAGTAATTCTGATTGGATACTTTGTCTAAATAACGGCTGTTTTCCTTCTGAAAGAGTAACGCTGATAGAATTACCCATCCGCTCTAGACCAACAACATCTCGCCATTTCCCAGCTTCGGTCATAAAGCGGGCTGATTCAAATACCTTATTAATATCGCCGCTAACAGCACCTTGTTTATCCCAACGGATGGCATTAGCGAATTCACCAATGGCTTGTTGGTTAGCAGCATCTCTAAAAGCAATAGCAAATCTATTACCATCTATAGGTTGAATATAACCAGCATGAAGTTCAGTAGGTTGTCCTAAAGAATTAAAGTGAATAGTTTCATTATTAATAAAGGTCAAACCGCCACTAGCTAATAATTTAGAATTTCTATCTACTTGAACGCTAAGAGCAGTATCGCCACTTATCTTAGAAACCACTGTTGCATTTCTAAAATCACCTGATAAAGAAGGCGAAGAACTTAAAGATGAAAATAGAAGATTAGTCTGTTGAATTCCATCGGCAAAAACAAATTCACCCTCTTTATGCAAAGTCAGAGTACGTGGGCCGATATTAATTGCGTTACCAAGAGAATCTATATTAGAGTTGGTTTGGAATTCAGGAGCGAAAGCTCGATTTAAAACTAAAGGATTATCTCCGCTGAACTGGATAAAAGGAGTCTTACCGCTATCGGCAATACCTTGTTTAGTGATATTAAGTTGTACTACTGGCTGATTAACTTTATCAAAAGGAGTAGCTAATCTAAAAGCACTATCAACCTTAAAAGAGTTATCTATAAATTGTATTCCGCTATCAGTAGCTACACCCCAGAAATTGACTCCGTTTAATAGAACTCTATTCTCAACAATTTTACCAGTTACTGGATTCTGTATAAGAGATACGGAATCAGTATAGATATTATTCCAACCTGATACTACGCCCGGAGTACTTAACTTCTGAATAGCCCAACCTTCCATATTCAAAGCAACATGGCTTCCGGCTAAACTTTGTAGTTTGGAGTTATTGCCGCCAATTTGTTCCGGTCTAGCAGCAGCAATAACTTCCGAAGCAATATTCCTATTGCCATCAAAAGCTACCGCAGCTACAAACTTATTCATATCTACAGTATTAAAACCGGTATTTGCAAAGTTATTCTGTGCACCTACGAATTGATGGTTAGCATTATGAAACATTGGTGAAAACGATAAGGCATCTTGGTTAAGCTGTTGCGGTCCGGTTATTTGAAGCGGTATAGAAGCAAAATGACTCTTATCAGTTAAGGCTGTAGAAATATAAGTACTGTTGGCTAATTGGGCGGTACTAAAATTGCCTCCACTGAAAGGATTGTTAATTCCGCCAACACCACCAGAAGTAACTGACTCGGAAGAAAAGATAGCTGTAGTCCCGCTATTGATTCCTATTTTAGAAAAATCAAAAGTTTGGGCATTAAAAGCTAAAGTTCTATTGTTAATTACCTGAACAACTTTTAGAGCTTGAGTTTCAGGGGTAAAGTTTTGGTTAAGTTCCCAAGGTTTTCCAAAAGTAGTACTATAGGTTAATCCCGGTAATTTTCCTGCCCCAAGATTATCTTGTTGGATGGCTTCTAAATTAGTTTTAACTCCCAAAGGCGATAAATCTTGTAATTTAGTGGTTCTAAAGAAAAGCGGATCAGCGCCTTCTATAGCTAATGGCCCATTAACACCAATTTGCATTCCTGCACCCCAGAAAGAATTGTGTTCTCCATACATATGTATAGAGTTAGCTGGGCTAACATTTTGGCTAAACCTAGCTATTGCTCCTACTCCGAAATTATTACTGACTATGCCTTGATGTACATAATTATCCTGACTAACTACTTTAGCTAAATCTACGTTAGGTAAAACCCAAGATAATTGCCCTTCCAATCTTCCCGTATTAATATCATTAGTAGGACTTAAAGTATAATTGGCTTTCGAAAAATATAACTGGGGTATTGAAGAGGCCCCTTGATTACCACCGGCAGAAATAGGCCCCATACCAGGCAAAGCCTCCAGAGAAACGCCCTGACCTAAAATCTCTAAGGCCTGAGCACCTTGGAGAGTATGGGTAATACGGGCTTGGTCTATAATAGTGTTCTGGCCGCCGCTTTCGATTGCTCCTCTGGCACTGTGCAAACCTTGAAGAGGAGCATAAATATAACTTCCATTTTTAAGAGCAATTAAACTGGTTTGAACAGTACCACTTACTGAATTTGGTTTTACTTCTGGACCAATATAAGGAAGTTCACCCGGCGCTAAATTGTAAGTTCCGGGTTGACCTAAAAGAATCATAGCAAGATGATTATTGGTAGGAACTGTATCTTGCCCGATAGCTCCTCCAAAGTGGAAAGTCCTATCTAAAAAGACATTTTGAGGATCTTTAACTTCGGCGCGGGAAGTCTGAACTCCTTCGTTATTTATATAGCTTTGTTGGACATAAGATATGGGGTTATTTTGAATATGATTGCGCCAAGCAACAGCTGTAGCAGCACTATCATTCCAATTGCTAAGAGTTCCGAATGATTTCTCGCTATATGAAGTAGGTAAACCGACAAAGCTATCTTTTAAATAACTCTTTTCAAAAGCAACTACAGCATCGCCTTCTTTGGCTTTACCAACTATAACTTCTTTTCCTTGCTTTTCATCCCAGACAGAAATTACGCCTACTCTAGCTAGCCAATTCTGATTATCACTGATATATTGCGCTCTAGCTTTAGGATCTGCTATACCGCTCAAAGTTGTTTGAAAAGCAGCATAATCTTGTTGAGCTTTGCTATCTTTAAAAAACTTTTCATGCATCCAATCGTTAGTAGCAACACCAAGGGCTGTAGAGCCAAAATTAGCTCCGGGGTTTAAGACTGAAAGGCCGTCTTCAGAGCTAAACCAAGGCCTTTCTGCCCAACTTAATTCTTCGCCTCGGGCTTGTTTCGCAGCAGCCTCTCTATTATTTAAAGCACTACCGTTTATATAATCTAAGCCGGTACCAAGCACAACCCCTACCGCACCACCACTAGATTTTAAGCCCGTAGCTATTGTTCCAAATACATCTTTCCAGAGTTGGCCTTTATCATCCCAACGGCTTGAAGCTTGAGCCTCCGTAGAAGGAGCTGGGACAGCAGAAGCAGCAGTGGTTTGCGTTGTAATCGTTGGAGTAGAAGTAGAATTAGCTACGGTATTAGAAGATCTATCCATATAAGTAGTAGTGCCGGATGTAGCACTAGGATAAGCAACACCTGAAGAAGCAGCGCTTTTACCCATATTTTCAGACATATTACCAACAGCGCTATGGATTGAACGAGCAATGCCTCTGGCCTCTGTTCTATCGGTAACTAAGTGCGAAGGAAAAATACCATCTGCGGTTTCTTTTATAGCCTGGAATTTAGAGTTAGAAGAAGATTCGAATCTATTGCTCGAAGCATTCGCAGCTGTTGCCTGTGGCTGAGAAGCAGCAGGACTTGATGCTGACGGCTGATTAACATATACTCCTGAAGGGCTACTACTAGCTGGCCTAGAAACATTACTCTCATACCAATTCTGGCTTACCGGTCCAAAAGCCCGGCCGTCATTAGTTACTCCACCATTTTTTACATAGTTATCATAGCTACCTGGGCCAGGAGTGTTGTTTGAAAAACTCTGAGATTGCCCTGAAGCTGCTGTAACAGGAGCAGAATAATTAGTGTTACTATAATTCTTAGGTGCTGTCTGGGCCTGAGAAGCAGAGCTTACTGCTGGTGCTTGATTAACATAGATACCTGGCCCAGAAACCGTCTGAGAAACTTGGGCTGAAGCTACTGGTTGAGAATAATTATTAGTAGAAGGGCTCGGAGAGTAAGAAGACGATATATAGCCTACTGCAGTATCAGCGGCTTTAGATATTGCTCCACCGGTTGCCCTATCGACAGTGCTAACTACGGCACTAGTAGTAGGAAATACTACTGATAAAGTGGACTTCACTGCTCCCCAAGTAGAAGAGCTTTGGGAGTCAGTGTTACCGACCGAAGTCGGATACTGATTCGAAACTGCTGAAGTATTAGAAGAATAATTAGCGCCAGTATAATTCGAAGACGCTGCTGCTGGCTGAGAAGTAGGAGTTGATGCTGACGGCTGATTAACATATACCCCAGAATTAGGGTTGCTATAATAATTACTAGCTGGCCGAGAAACATTACTTTCATACCAATTCTGGCTTACCGGTCCAAAAGCCTGACCGTCATTAGTTACTCCGCCATTTTTTACATAGTTATCATAGCTACCTGGGCCAGGAGTGTTATATTGTTGTACGCTAGATCCCGCATAAGGAGTAGCAGTCGGAGTAATATTGTAGTTACTAGAATTACCGCTGCTAGTAGCTGGTGAATAAGTGTTATAGCCATAATTGTTGGCTGGCGAATAATTAGCCGAATAAGTAGTGGTCACATAGTTATAATAATTTTGATAGTTGTAATTGTTATAGCCGTAATAGTTGGAATTATACTGGTAGTCTGAACTGCTGCTATTGGAACTGGAAGAAGAAGAGGAATAATTCGAATCCGAAGATAAATCATACATCTCGGCATAAAGTTTGTTTAAAGAAAACAAAGAGCTCAAAATTCCTTTTGGCTTGGAAGGCAAAGGTGAAAAATATCCTTTTGAGGCAGAATAATAAGCCGGATTACTCGCTGAAGCTATATCCTGGTAGACAAAACAGAAAAGCACGATAAAAGCAATTACGCGCATCCAAGGTTTAAAACTTGGACTGTGTAATTTGTTGAAAACTTTTAATTCTAAATTATCTATGTTATCGTGCATAAATTAAAATAAAATTATAAATATAAAAATGGCCCCTCTTCTTTTCTCCCCAAATTGTGCGTTGGCTTTTTCTATTCTCATAAAATAAAAACCGGATTGCCTTCTCTTTTGAGATTCGGCAACCCGGCTATCCGTTTAGATAAAACTAAGTTGTAGTAGAGCTTCCTAAATTAGGACCCGTGGCTTTGCGCCCTCCGCTTACGCTGGAGTTTGCCTTTATCGACCCCAATTCTTAGCTGCTAAACTACAGTAAATATAACATAATATAATATATAAGTCAAGAAAACCTAAGAAAAATAAAAGCCTTTATGAAAACCTTTTCGGTATGTTAGAAGGTAGTCTTTAAGAAAAATCCCGGAGAGAAAATTTTTAGGAGATTTTGACTCTTTTATTTAATATTTAGCAGCAAATTGTTTCTTAATGATGTTATATATGGACATTAATTTTCATAACTATCTGAAAATAAATATATTACATACCTACTCCACTAAACAAGTCTCCCTTTATAAATTTAATTAGAATCGGCCCGGCAACAATAATAAGAATTACTGGTAAGATGCAAAAGATAAGCGGAATAAGCATCTTAAGCGGTGCTTTCATAGCTTGGCGTTCTCCTCTATGAAAACGTCGCATCCGAGTATCCTCAGAAAGAATCTTAAAAGCCTCTTCCACTGGAGTTCCCATGCGATCAGCCTGAATTAAGGTCCTTACAAAAGAGGTAACATCTGGTATCTCTAATCTTTTAGACATATCTCTTAAAGCTTCGGTGCGGGATTTTCCGATATTTATCTCTTTTAAAACTACTGAGAGTTCTTCAATTAAAGGATTAAACCTAACTTTATCAATAACCCATCTTACCGCTGACATAAAATCTAACCCTGCTCCCACACACAAACCTAATAAATCTACTGTCTCTGGCAATATCCTTACTATAGCATATTTTCTTCTATTGATAGCAGACTTCATCATAATACCGGGCAAGATAAGTCCAAAAATAGCAGCTGATATCAACCATATCGGCTTCTCTAAGCCAAAGACATATAGTAAAAGCGGAAAAACAATAGCGCATATCTCCCGCATTCCAAGAAATTCGGCCGGGGTTAATTTCCACCGAGATAATGTTAGTTTACTGCGTAAAGCATGTTCCAACTTAAGGATTTTTAATATTACCTTATTTAGAGGAGTAAAAACTTTTAATAAAGGCATAAGCAGAGGATTTTTATCTTCTTTGACTTTTTCTTTAAAAACCGAAATAGTATCCGGCTCTTTAGGAACTAAACCAACAAAGATAAAAATGAAGGCTGCAATCAAAAATAAATATAGAAGAATAATCATATCTTGACTCTCCCAAATAAAATTATTAAGCCAATACCTACGGTCTGAAGAATTAAAGCTATTAAAAGCAATAATCTTCCCAATTCATCCTGCCACATAATATCGAAGTGAGCCGGGTCCATTTTACGAACGATAAAAAAGAATACTGGGCCGATAAGAGAAATAATAATGGCTTGTAGCCGAGTTTGTAAAGTCAAAGTGGCTACCAACTCTTTTAACTTAAGCCGGTCTCTGATAGTTTCTACTAAACGGGAAAATACTTTAGTTAAATCTCCTCCGGTTTCTCGAGCCACCATTATAGCTGAAGTAACTAAGGTTACTTCTTCTGAGCCCATCCTTTTATCCAATCTTAGTAAAGCTTCTTCTAAAGTTACTCCCACCTTTATTTCTCTGCTTACTAACGAAATCTCTTGGCTTAAAGGAGCGCTGGTTTCTTCTACCACTACATCAAAAGCTTGTATTAAGGTTAACCCTCCTTTTAAACAGCTATTCATAATCATAAGGCCGTCTACTAACTGGTTAATGAACCTTTTCTTTCTTAGGTTCTCCATAAATTTTACTAATAGTAAGGGACAAAGTACTCCTACAATCAAAAATATAATTACCACCAATACCTTTCGGGTAAAGATATAAGATAAAGCACCTAACACCAAGGGCAATCCAATATAGAGAAGAATAAGAGTTTTTTTCTGGACAAAAATGAACATCTCTTCGAATTGAGAAGCAGTTCGCATAGCTTTTTTTTGCTGGCTTTCTTCCCATTTTTGAAGTAGAAAACCTATACCGTAATAAGAAATTACTACTAAGGAAAATAAAAGAAGTATGTAGGCTAGGATCATTTAATGCTTACTAGTTGGGGTCAAACTGTTCTTCTAAGCCAAAAGTATCGGCTGCTTTTTTATAACTTCCTTGAAGGCGCCTTTTGATATAACCGGACATCGCTAAGAAAACAGCAATAATCACCACTATTAAAATAGCATAAACAAGGATTACTTGCGACTGTTTACTTGTTCGCATGATAATAAATTCCGATTATAGTGTAAGTATCTTTTAATAACTCTTTCTCCGCTTCGGACTTAATATCCTTCAAGTAATAAGAGCTAATAAAAATATAATAAGCCTGATTATTATTTTTAAAAACTAAATTTTTAGCATTGGCGAACGGGGTCTCTGCTATATTCTTACTCTGCTCACCAGAAATTTCCGGGCATACTGGACAAGCCGAACTGATATCTACAGTGTCAAAATTACTTTTTTGTTCCGATAGTTTCCAGCCTAAAGAAGGCATTCTCCTAAGATAAAAATCTTCTACCTGCTTCGGGTTTTCTTTGGTTTTATAGGCAAAATAATGTATTCCTTTAGTGAAAGAATTATAGGATATTAATTCAGCGCTGGAAGGGTAAGGTGGCTTAAAGCTTGGTTTTTTATCCGGAGTAAAACATCCTTCTGGAGGGCAAGCTTTATTATCATTGCCTTTGGTTAAATCTCCGGTAATAACTGAATAAGAAGTTTCTTTCTTATTTAGCGAAGGCATAAAATTTAAGCTTAACATCATCCCTTTCTTAAGGTAAGAGTTAGGGGAAGCTTTATCTATTGGTTGCCAACCTTGTTTTGATAATCTCTCTTTATAAAATTGGCTAATTTGGCTTTTAGAAGAGTTGGAAGTATAGTGATATATTACGGATTCTCTATCTACTTCGGCAAATTTTTTAATCTCTTTTTTAATCAATTTGGAGTTAGGATAATAAGGTAAATTAGCGACTTCCGCCAAGGCTTTAAAAGATACTAAACAAAAAATAACTAAAATAATTTTTTTAACCATTGTCTTTATTCTTATTACTTTACTTCCAAAAGTCAACTTCAATAATCGCAGCATCGTGTTCCCAAATAGGCTCGCAACTATAACCGTCGTGACGGGAACAAATTTGTCCTCTATCATTATAATTAAAAGTAGCTCGAGTGGAACTTTTTATATTAGGATATTGGGTAAGCCAAAGCTCCGAAGAACGCTGGCCGACATTACCGGCATGAGACTGAACAGTCTTGGCTTCCACCTCTCTATCATGCACTATATCGTCAATCCAGGCAATAATAAGCTGTGGTTCATTATTGGCAGTATAAAGAGTGGTTGTGCTATCTTTGTCGATATCTAGGCCTATCCAGGCTCTAGTACTCATATCATAAGCATTATCTATAGAACTTAAGGCTCTTTGAAGGTGCATTATTGCCATCTGACAATTCTGCTGCCAACAAACACAGCAAGGCCACCAACCAGCTAAGCAGCATGGAACGCAACTACAAGCCGCGGCTAGATACCCTTGAGCGTGGCGTAAATTATCAATAGCATCTTCGGTAAAAAATATCACTCGCTCTAAAGTATCGGTTTCTTCCGGATAAGTCATATTAGTGTGACGAATCTTATACTCCCAGATAGGATCAATGCAAATTTGCCCCCAAACTTCATGTCGCCGGCCGGAGTAATCATTCCAGATAAAATTCTCAAACTTGCAATTTTCTACTGTCGCAGTAGTGAAACTATCTACCTTACTATAAAGATAATGCTTATCGCTATCTCTAATCTTTACTGCTATACCGCTGTTAAGAAAAAGAAACTTATATCCGGCAGCCAAAGCAGTATAGTATAAATCAAACTGGTTAGGTTGATCTCTATGGACGATATTTCTTACCCGGCGGTAAAAATCCTGCTGGTTAAAGAAAAAACTGGGCACTATCTGCCATTGAATTTGGCGGGTTTCGGCCCAAAAAAAACGCAATAGTCTATCGGCCTCAATAGCCCAATAAATAGCTTCGCAAGGGTTCGGACAAGCTAAATTAAGGGCACCTACGGTTTGGTGGCGGGCTAAAAATAAAATATTCCAAGAGTGCTGAAAATGCCTAAAAGCTTCCCAGTTGAAACGCCGGTAATTTATCTCAAATATGCGGTTAGCAAAAGCTACGTAATTGAAAGCATAGGCTAAGGGCGAAGCAGCAGCTAAAGCTCCGCCGTCAGTAGCATTGCCACTGTAGGTCTTAGTTCCGGCGATCTTTCCGATATTTACGCTGATTAAAGCTGCAATGAGGATAACTAGTATTAAAGCAAAGAAAAAAGGGGCAAGCTGTCCTTTATGAAATGAAGACTTATTAAAATAACTATTATTTTTAAACATCACCCCTTTACCTTCAGGTTAACTAAAAATGGGTCTCTTCTTTGGTAAGCTCTTCGGGTGCGTAAATTGGCCAGACTATATCTTTCCAGCCTCCTCCGCCAGGATACCTGTTAGGTTGACCAGCTTCCTCTCTAGTGCTGCCAAATAAAGGCTGACGCTTAGCAACCTGGCGATTACCCCAAGTCCACATAGCTATTATACTAAAAAATAACGATAATACTACCAAAAAAGCAATAGTTATTTCTATAGTAGTTTGGGATTTCTGCATTTTTATCTTATTTATTTACTGAAAAACTTCGGGCTTTGCCGCTAGAACGACTCTGCTCCACGGTAGTAGCTCCTTTTATATAATAAGTCATCTCTTCAGCTACGGCTGAACCTCTGGTGCTGCTTATATTAGCCGGATCTTCCGTTAAATTCAAGCTCTCGGAAACTGCCGTAGCATATTCTCGGTCTACTCCGGTAACATCGGCATCCGGATCTAACACTACATCACCTTGATCGTTAATCTCATAGATAAATTTTCTTTCGGGATCATTTTCTTCATCGGTATATATATCCAAGGTGCCTCCGGTAGCTCCAAAACGCCATTGATCAGTTGACTCTACCTTAGTATATTTAGTTATCAAAGGCACAGCCCAATGGACGTAGCCGGAAGCGCTACGCAGGATTTTTTCACCGCGTAACGGTACCTCAACATCGGCTTTACGGCTATCATTTATCGAATCGTGGCTTAAGATGACGTTTCTGTCGTGAGATTTTTTAAGCGAGCGGCGAAAATTCTCCATTAAAGTATATTGCTCGCTATTCATTTTCTGAATAAAAGTAACCAAAAAGCCGAAAGCAATCAATATTACTACTCCAAAAAGACCGGCTTCTACCAATCCTTGGGCTCTTTTATGAATACTTCTCATTTTTTTACTAACCTTTGCTTAATTAACACTAACTAAATCCCACTGTAAATTCCACTCAATATACTGAGTATCAGGATAAAGAATAGCTGGCGGTTTGACAGCATAATCTACTACATCCCTTACGCTTCCCGCTTCTGATCCTACCGGGATATCATAATTATACCAAGCATCATCATCGGTAGTAATAGTTAAGGTATTGCCCCCTTCATTCTCGAACTTATCAGAAGCTAAAGTATCGATTTGCTTATGCTCTTTGACTCTACTTCCATCGGCATTGTTTCCGGCCATATTAGGATAATAGCCAATAAAAGCATCGGATAAATCCTTTACTTTGGCTTGGGTTCCCCGCCGAATAAAGGGTTGCATAGCTAGCATTACACCAATAATTATAGCAATCACTACGCCATACTCTAGTATGGCGTTGGCTTTTCTATTAATACTTATCACCCCTTAGATTTTTAAGACCCTAACGCTAAACTCTTAAATACTACTCTCCAGAGAGATCGCCTATCATCATAATCTCACTATGAGTAGTTGCTCCGATATCCGCGCTATACTTATCTTTATCATAATATTCGGCAATTGCCATGCTGGAATTCTTGGCTACTCCTCTAAGTAAAGTATTATTATAAGAGTATTCTTCTCCTAACTGGTCAATATTCTGCTTAACTCCTCCCTGTATGCCTCTCTTTAAATAGGCCTGCATAGTAAGCAAGGCTGCTACTGTTACTACTATAATCAAAGCATACTCCAAAGTGTATTGAGCTTTTCTGTAAGTTAAGCCAGATTCTCTCATAACTTAAACTACCTCTTCGAATACTTGCCTCTTATAACTTAACCTAGGTGTTTATTCCCACTCAAAATTAACTGGGAACGACTCTTTGTGTAAAGGCTTAATATCTTGATCAGTAGTAGTATTCTGGTTACCCGAAGTTACTACATTTAATCTGGTATTATGCCCTTCATTATAAGTTTCAGTAGTGGTGCTAGTAGTATCGAGATGGTAAGTGCCTTGGGTTAACCCCGGTGAATACTGATCACCAATTTGATCAGTTACATCCTTAAATTTACCCTGCATACCTCTCTTGATATAAGCCTGCATGCTAAGCAGCACTGCAATTACTACTGTTATAAGAAGCGCATACTCCAAAGTACTTTGCGCTTTTCTTGGTTTAAGTAACATCTTCACACCTCCTTATAAAATTAGTTTCAACTCCTTCTTACTGGTTTACATTGGAATCAAAGCTGGTAGTAGAATCTGCTGTCTTAGTCCAAAAATCGGGCTGACCTTCGCTTTCTACAAAAATTTCACTAATGTCTTGGTTAGCTGTTTGATTCCGGTTTTTATAACCAGCTTGTGGTTCATATTGGAACCCTTGTCCTAAAGTTACTCCTTCCGGTGTAACTTGGCCTGATACCTGGCTTAAGGCAAAATTAGCATCATACATCTTAGCTTGGATTGCCCTTCTTACTTCATGCTGCATACCCAAAGCCGCAGCTACTACTAAAGAGAGAAGTATGGCATATTCGGCTGTTGACTGTGCTTTTCTTAATTTTCTTAACATCTTTTATCACCTCCTATCCTAATTATTCACCAGTATAAAGCCCGCCTCCGGCCTTATCTAAAAACTGCATCGAATGAGCATCAATTACGTCGGCGCTGTCAGCAAACATGTTATCTACTGCTGGTCTTATAACCTCTCTAGCGGCAAAAATTATCGCGGCTACTATCGCGGCTAAAATAATTACGTACTCTAAGATGTTTTGAGATTTTTTCTTTAACATTCCAATCACCTCCTTTATCCTTTTTATTGCATATTTTCGTTTAGGTCCTGCCTTACATTCTCAACCCGGGCACTAACTGCTCTTTGAATATATTTAGCTATCCCAAGAATAGAAACTATTATCATTACTACTAGTATTGCATATTCAATTGTACTTTGGCTTTTCATCTTCTTATAAACCTTTTTGAACTATACTATCAACTACTCTAGCCGCGTTATTCATTCCTCCGGATACTGCTGCCCTTATCCTGAAAGCGCCTAAGATTATAGCACCTAAAATTGTCGCCAATATTAGAACATACTCAATAATACTCTGAGACTTACCTTTGGCTATCATTGAACTCCTTAGTTATTTCTACAAATCTTCCATCCATGGCATTTTTAATATAGTTAGTCATTACTACTATCGCGGCTGATATGGCTAAAACTAACATGGTATATTCGATTATACTTTGCGTTAATTTTCTCATTCTTCTCCTACAATCTTATCTCTGCACTTCTCAAAATGTTTAACAAAGCTATTGTACTTAACGCTAGAAAGAAAAGCTGCTCCGATAAAAGCCGATATTACTGCGGCGCTGATCAAAAAATATTCCAAAGTAGATTGAGCTTTTCTTTTTTTACTTCTTAACATCTTTTTCTCCATAAAAAAACCGGGCTACCTTTTTATCTTTCCAAGAAGACCTTCGGTAGCCCGGCTATCCTATAAATACGCTTAGGCACACTGAATCCCTAGTTAGGATCCGTAGCTTTGCGCCCCTTGACATCTTTAATGCCAAGGGTTGCCTTTTCGTCGTCTCCCCGATTTGCACTCTAAATATACCATAATTTATCTACCTGGGGCAAAGAAAAAAGGAAGGAAATTAAAACTATTTGGAAACGATTTCACCGCCCTACAGCGATCATAACCTCTTACTTCCTCTAGATTTAAAAAATAACTACCTAGCAAGAAACCCAATTATAAGATAAAAACCCGTTTATTATTAATATAAAGACTATTTTTATTGAAATTTTTCTTCACTTCTAAAGGAATTTTAAGGAATACTTTAACATACTCTTTACCTATCACGAAATTGCCGCTCTTTTCTTTAGGCTCCCAGCCACCAATAAGTTCTTTAAAAATGACCGAAAGTATTTCCCCCACTAAAATAAAGTCTTTAGGGTTCTTAAATGTCAGTTTTTGGGGTAAAATCCGGCTTAAATACTCTTTTTTCTTACTTTTTAGAGTAAAAGCCTTTTCTAATATTGACATTTCTTCACTAAAACCTTTATCTAAATAAGGCCATAAATATAAATACTTTTTTACTAAGAAAGGAAGACTTTTAAACTTAGCTCCAATATTAAAATTAGTAAAAATACCCCAAGTAGGAGATAAAACCGGATTTTTTCTTATAAGGACATTATTTAATATAACTCCTTTTTTATCTTTCTGTTGTAAAAGCTTTGCTATTGTAATCTGAGTATAAAACTCTCCTATCTCCTCCCAATGCAATCTGCGAAAATAGCGGTGTTGGTTAAGAATTAATACCCCTTGAGGAATTATTTTAGGGTAATAGCCTACGGCAAATTTAGGTTGAGCTTGATTTAAGGGTTGCTCGGCTAAAATCCGGCCTTCTCCGTTAAGAAACTGGATTTTTTTTATTCCGCTTTCTACCCCTCTTAGATAGTCAAAAACTAACGGCGAAAGATAGCCAAAACTCTTAGTATAGCCAATTATAAGGATTTTGTCGGCTAAAGCTTGCTCTACCTTTTTTATAGCGGCCTTAAGGGGAATATAAAAATATTCTAAATTGCAGGGTTTGTCCCAAAAAGTTGACATCTTAGCGTCTAGATACCCTTCATAGCCATTCTTAAAATAAAACTTTATGGTAGAAGCTAACTGGACATTTTCTTTTACCTTATTAAGGTTTATTACTATCTTCTGTTGGGATAAGATGTTTTCAAAGTAGTTAATCTTGTTTAACGGTATATTCTTAAGACCAACTAATCTTAAAAAGCCTTTTTCTTTTAAGCTTTCGGAAAGAGCTTTATTATTCAAAGAAGAAAACACTGCTAAAACCAGGAATTTCTTAAGAAAATCGTAGTCTAATTTAGGAAAATAAGTTTTAAGTTCAGAAATTAAATGTTCTAATAAGCCAATTTGGCTATCTAGGGCTTGAAGAAGGATTAAACCGCAATTACTAATCTTATTTTTATTCTGATATAAAGAGAGTGATTCTTTTCGGCCGAATTTATCTCTTAAACCTTTGGATTTAAATATTTTATGTATTGTGCTCTTAGATAAGTCTATTTGGTATTTTATCTTTAATAAGCTGGATAAAGCTCTTACCCCTAAATAAGGGAATTTTTTCTTTTCACGAAGAATTATCTTTTTTGACTCGGCAGTAATATTTTTGCGCGACATATTTTAAGTATAATTATAACAGAATTTTAGATAATTATTACCTAAAAATAACAAGTTATAAGTCAGTGCGGAACGAAGCGAAGCCGTGCGAAGCCTTCCCGTCAAGGAATCCCCACAAAGGGGACAAGTCGCAAGGTCACAAGCGAAAAGAGTTGGATATGCTTTGCTAGATACTGAATTCTAAATGATTATTAGTAGCTTTGTTTGTTTACAGCTTAAGATTACGTTAGGCTTTCAGCGCTATAGCGGACAAGTGAACCTGTACGTAGAGAGTTTTTATATATTTTTACGAAAAATAAATACGCCAGCAATATATATATTACAGCTAGGCCTACGCTTATAAAGAGAGCCGTTAGGGGAAACTCTTTACCCAAGACAATTGCCCTTAAACCTTCAAATACATAAGAAGGAGGGAGTATTCGCGAGACAGATTGCATCCATTGGGGAAGTGTTGTAATAGGATAAAGAACACCGGCAAAAGGAGAAATAATTGCTGGGATTGGCCAAATAAACCATTCTGATGCCGGCCCAAAATGTAAGACTAAGGCACTTCCGAAAATTCCTATAGAAATACCAAATAAAAAAATAATCAGAAAAAAAATAAACGTTGTCGCTCCATATGTAAAAAGGGATAATTTAAAAGCCAAGATTACGATAGCCAGCATTACCGTAAGTCCTATTACGCTTGTCACGATGCTAGAAATTACAAGCCCTGTTACGTACTCCGAAACTAAGAGTGGCGTAGCAAAAACATTAATAAAGTTTTTTGACCAGACATCTTCAAAGAAAGCCATCGTAACACCCTGCATGATACGTATAAAAAAGTCCCATAAAAGAACTGCTCCGAGTAACGCTGGTATAAAATTGAATCCGGGAGAGCTCACACTATTTAGATACTTTGTTAAAAATCCCCAAAGAACCATATCTATTCCAGCCCAAGCAAAAAGAGGAAATATTCTAGAGAAACTTCCTCGGATAATATAGAATTGTCTAAGAGTTATGGCAAATATGCGATACAAAGACATAATTAAGAGTTTTTTAAGGTGAGTGGTTCACGCGCCACTTTTATAAAAAGATCCTCCAAAGTTTTCTGGCCGTGGCGGGAAGGAAGTTCTTTAGGGTTTCCTTCCAATAGGATTTTACCGTGCGACAAAAATAACACTCGGTCGCACATATCTTCTACTTCATACATATTGTGCGATGCCCATAACATACCGCTTTTCCCAAATGCAGTAAGTTCGCGAATTTTTCCGCGGATTTCATTAGCACTCGCAGGATCAAGCGAAGCAGTCGGCTCATCGAGTAAAAGTAGTTTGGGATTATTTAGGACTGCTTTGGCAAGTCCAACACGTGTTTGTTCGCCCGAAGAAAGCAAACCGCATTTTTTATTACCGAATTTATCTAGGCCGAATTGTTTGATAGCTTTGTCTACGCAACCGTTTATGTCTTTTATGCCGTAAATGCGGGCGAAAATCGAAAGGTTTTGCCTTACGGTTAAATTACCAGGTAATGGTGTATATACGGCGGTAAAGTTAGTACAAGCAATGGCATGGGAACGATCGGTTTTTAAGTTGAGACCATCGATATGTATAGTGCCTATATCCGGTTCTAATACTCCCAAAAGCATGTGGATGGTTGTGGTTTTACCGGCGCCGTTGGGGCCAAGAAGGCCAACTATTTCATTTTGCTTAACGCTAAAAGATATCCCATCTACAGCCGTAATTTTACCGTATGATTTAGAAAGGCTCTTCACTGAAAGTATATCTGGCATGGGTAGAATTATAGCATACTCACATAAAACAAAGAAGTCCTTTTAGAGTAAAGAGGAGTCCGTCGTGCGTACTACGATAATAAATTACATGCTTCATATCGCAAGTCACAAGTGTAAGAGAAGGGTATGGCAAATAGTAATAAATTACTTGAAGATATGTTGAGTTTTTAGGCAAACTTTCACTAGCATTAGCATAACCGGCACTTCTATTAAGACACCGACGACTGTAGCTAAGGAAGCTCCTGAAGATAAGCCGAAAAGAACAGTTGAAGTAGCAATAGCCACTTCAAAATGGTTGCTAGCTCCGATTAAAGCTGAAGGCGCAGCGTCGCGATAAGGTAATTTTAGCCATTTTGCTAATCCGTAGGTAATTGCAAAAATTAAGCTAGTTTGAATAAAAAGCGGAATTGCGATCAAAATAATTATCTGCGGTTGATTAATTATCAGCTCGCCTTTAAAAGAAAACAATAGTAGGAGCGTAAGGAGCAAAGCAGATATCGAAACCGGCGTTAAATAATGAAGGAATTGTTCTTCAAACCACTTAAATCCCTTCTTAGCAATTAACCACTTTCGAGAGTAATACCCTAATAATAACGGTAATCCCACATAAATTGCTACCGATAATACAATCGTCTGCCAAGGAATGGGCATTTTATTTACTCCTAAAAGCCAACCGCCTAACGGAGCATAAAGAAACAGCATGGTTAAAGAATTAATAGCGACCATAACTAGCGTATGGCCGTCATTACCTTTGGCAAGATGGCCCCAAATTAAAACCATCGCAGTGCAAGGTGCTATGCCAAGAAGAATACATCCGGCGATATACGAGCGAAACAACTCAACCTGCATTCCGCCTTTTACAATCTCCGTTCCCGGAAGCCATCCCTTAAATAAAAACCCGATAAACAACCAAGCAATTATAAACATAGTAAACGGCTTAATGCACCAGTTCACAACTAATGTCAGGATAACCGGCTTAGGTGTTTTACCGGCTTTGATAACTTCGGCAAAATCAATTTTTACCATGATAGGGTACATCATGAAAAAAAGGCAAATTGCTATAGGAATAGATACTTGATAAACTGAAAACTGATCAAGCTTTACAGCTACCTGCGGAAATAATTTACCGAAAATAATGCCTAGTCCGATACAAAGAATAACCCAACCGCTAAGATACTTTTCAAAAAAACTTAAGCGGCGTTCCTCGTGAATTACACGCTCAATTTTTCTCCTTAAAATAACCGCAGAATACAAATCCTCGCATAATACAAACCGACAAGAATAAAAATCAAACCGGTAATCCTGCGGGTATAAAATTCAAGCTTTGTAATCTTACTAAACCAGTGGCTCATTGAAGTAACACCCAAAGCGATTGCCACAGCGAAAACCAATACTGGAAGCCCTGTCCCTATCCCATAAATAAACGGCAAAAGCGTCCCTGCCTTGCTGTTAAGCGCCAATGAAATCAAACTACCGAAGAATAACGCCGCTGATACAGGACAAAATGCCAAAGCTAATATCAGGCCTAAAAGAAAAGCTCCCGGCGCGCCAGATTCAACAAGCTTATTGTGGTGCTTTTGAGACAACGAAATCCCAGGCAACTTCAAAGTGATAACTTCTAATAAAAATAATCCGGTGATTATCATCAGAGGCCCTAAGGACTTGACCATATATTTCTGCAGGAACTGCGCAACCTGCGGAACATTCAAAAGCGAATTGATAATGATCCACCCCAACACCGAATAAGCGGTCATCCTGCCGATTGTGTAAGCCAATCCAGAAATAAAAACAAGCGCTGGATGAACGATTTTCTTTGAGAGAAACGATACCGCCGCAATGTTTGTAGCCAATGGGCACGGGCTAATTGAAGTCAATATTCCCAGCCACAACGCAGAACCTAAAGCTATCAACAACTCCATTATTGCATGTCCTTGGTAAATTCCTTAATCTCGCCGGTCACGTAATCCATAAACTTTTGCTTATCGCGGACTAAATTCCAGATCTTATCAAGATTCTTCGATTTAACTTCCTTGTTATCTTTCACTATCGAAAGGATAAGAGATTTGGTGTATAGCTTATAGTCATTCACAAAATGCTCGTTACCACGCTCCTCTACATTAACAGCCTTGAATTCAAGTTTTCCTGAAGCGAGAGCGTCTTTAAAATTTGTATCAATTGCCTCTCTTGAAAACTTCTCCATATTAATGCAAGTATAGCACCGAAACGATCCATGAAAATAGTACGCAATGACCTTCGCTGAATTATTGTCAGCCGCAAAGACTGTTGAAATGCTAATTACCGCAACAACCGCCAGAACTTTTAATACTCTTCTCACATCCGCCTCCTGAAATGATTGCTTTAATTTCATCCTTGTTAAGAACTTTCCCAGATGAAACTACCTTGCCGTCAACGGCCAGCCCAGGCGTCATCATGACACCGTATTCGATGATCTTGTCGATATCCGTAACCTTGCCGATCTCGGCTTGAATATTTAATTCTTTTACTGCCGCTTCGGCGTTGGCTGTTAGCTGTTTACATTTCGGACAGCCGACTCCTAAGATTTCTATTTTCATCTTGCTCCTCCGTTTATCTTTTCACTGCAGAAACTTTTATGCTCACGATCGCGTCTTGAGCGTCTTGGAAACCGTCGAACATCGTATCCACCGGATAACTCGCCTCGCTTACTATCTTGATGTCCTTAAACCCTGCTTTCTCAATAAACCTGAGATACTCGTCTTTCTTAATCGCTCCGGCCAGACAACCCACATACGCCTCAACTGATTCCTTTATCTGCTTAGGCAGGTCTTTAGCTAGCACCAAATCAGAAATCATCAACCGGCCGCCGGACTTAAGCACCCTGAATGCCTCTTTGAATACCGCCTCTTTGTCCGGAGATAGATTTATAACGCAATTGGATATGATCACATCAATAACATTATCCTCAATCGGAAGTTTCTCTATTTCGCCTGAGCGGAACTCCACGTTATTGAAATCGCCTTTTTTAGCGTTCGACCGAGCCCTTTCCAGCATTTCCGGAGTCATGTCCACACCAATGACACGGCCGGTTTTGCCAACCTTCCTTGCCGCAAGGAAAGCGTCAAATCCCGCACCGCTTCCTAAATCGAGCACTACATCGCCTTCTTTTAGGGAAGCGATGGCCACCGGATTGCCACACCCGAGCCCCAAGTTCGCCCCTTCTGGGACAGCGTTCATCTCATCATCGGAGTAACCAATGGTCATGCTGATATCCCGGGAATTGTTTGAAGATGAACAACACGAACTGGGAGAACAACAGGACGTTCCCTGTTTGACTACTTTGGCGTAGCCTTCCTTGACAATCTTCTTAATATCTTTCTCCATAATCTCCTCGCTTATTTAACGATAAAACCAAAAATCATTCCGCTTATGGTAGCCATGACAACCACAAGCGCCACATATATAAGCGTCTTTTTTGTGCCGATAACGCCTCGAATAACCAGCATGCTCGGCAAGCTCAATGCAGGCCCGGCTAAAAGAAGCGCTAAAGCAGGGCCTTTTCCCATGCCAGAGCCGATAAGCCCCTGAAGGATAGGCACCTCGGTAAGTGTGGCAAAATACATGAATGCCGCCACAATCGATGAGAAGAAATTCGCCCTTAGAGAATTCCCTCCGACCAATGCCTCTACCCAGCGTGAAGGAATAATGCCTTCATGGCCAACCCTGCCCAAGAGGAAGCCAGAAACCAAAACACCGCCTAAAAGAAGCGGCAATATCTGCAGAGCAAAACCCCATGAAGCGGATGTCCACTCTTTAAGCTCATCCTTCTTGAACCAATTCATGAGCGTCAATCCTAAAACCACCAAGAAGAATCCGGTAATCCACCATTTAGACGCATAGATCAAGCTCCAAATGCCGGTATCGCCTTCTATTGGTTTGCCCCAATTAGCAAACACTAGTATTGCTACCATCGAGAAAAAATAAATAATATCTTTCCAGAGCGGCCGGGATGCCTTAACCTCGCCGAATTGAAGGTCGCCGCTAGCGTGACGGGCACGTTCTTCTTTAAGAAAGATTAAATGCATGAGCAATCCTATAACAATGCTAAAAACAACTGCTCCTATTGCCCTGCCTAATCCTAACTGCCAGCCGAGAATACGAGCGGTAAGAATAATCGCCAATACGTTTATCGCGGGTCCTGAATATAGGAAGGCGATTGCAGGCCCAAGTCCAGCACCTCTCTTATAAATCCCCGAAAACAACGGCAGAACCGTACATGAACAAACAGCGAGAATAGTCCCGGATACTGAAGCCACGCTGTAAGAAAGAAACTTATTGGCCTTCGCCCCAAAATACTTCATCACCGACGCTTGGCTGACAAATACCGAGATTGCCCCCGCTATAAAGAACGCCGGGATAAGGCACAAAAGCACATGCTCCCGGGCGTACCATTTGACAAGAGCCAAAGCCTCAAATATAGCATTACTAAATCGCAGATTTTCTACAGGCAGATAAAAACATGCTAAAAACGCCGCTACGATATAAAGAAACTTCTTCCATTTCTTCATTTTTTACGCCCTTTTATAATTTGGCAACATCCGCCTTCTATGCGTATAGCCTTGATATGAACTAAAGCATCGGCAATTTTCTTATGCGCTAAAGCAATGATCCTTGAAATTGTAGAGCGATGGACTTTCATCTGCTTAGCAACCTGCTCTTGTGTTAAGCCTTCTAAATCCGCAAGGCGCATAGCTTCAAACTCATCAAGGCTTAAAGTCACACCTTCTAGCTTTTTATTTTTTTTACACTGGGGCCTAAAGCACCTTTCTCCAGGACGGCACCTAATCCATCTTGTTTTTTTTGGCCTCATTATTTACTTGCTGTTATGCACATATGTGCATTATAAAAAAAGTCGCTGCTTATGTCAATAAAAATATTAGCAGAAAAATTAGAAGAATCAGAATATTTAGGTTATTCGGAAAAGATTTTTTCGGAAAGTAATTCTAACTTTTGAAATTCGGCAAAAAAACGGGGATAATTACGCATGACGGTCTTGAATTTACCTTTAATTTTACCGTCAGTAGTTTTACCTTCCCGCTGGAAAATAAAGAGGTCCTGTATGGCAACTTCTTCTCTCTCTATTCCTCTTACTTCTGAAATATGAGTTATCCGGCGGATTCCATCTATGAAACGTTCCTGTTGTACTATTACATTAAGAGTATTTCCGATCATTTTTTTTACCTCTTCGATCGGTATTTTTATTCCCGATGAGAGGACTAAAGCTTCCAGACGGCTAACTATTTCTAAAGGAGAATTACCATGGATTACGGCCAATGTTCCGCGATGGCCGGTTGACATAGCCTGAATCAAGTCTAGTGCTTCCGGGCCTCTTATTTCTCCAATAATAAGCCTATCCGGCCGCATTCGCAAAGAATTCCTGATTAAATCCCGTAATGTTACTTCTCCTTTGCCTTCGGAATCAGGGGTTCTTGTTTCCATAGGTACTAAATTGCTATGGTGAAGCCTTAATTCTGCCGTATCTTCAATAGTTATTATTCTCTCTTGTTGCGGAATATGATAGGATAACATTTCCATAGTAGTAGTCTTTCCGGCACCAGTAGCACCGGAGAAAAGAATATTCACTCTTCCTTTGATACAAGCGATTAAAAAATCGGCCATTTTCTGGTTTAAAGTTCCTAACTTTACTAAATCATCTAAACAACCGATATTTTTATCAAATTTTCGAATAGTGATCGTAGTACCACAACGAGCTAGAGGATAAATAATAATATTTACACGCGCCCCCTCTTCAGTACGAACATCTCCGTAAGGATAATAATGCGATATGGTTTTGCCTTCATTAACAAAAATATTACCTATAATATCGCGAAAATCTTCTTCGCTAAAATTAACATCGACTTTTTGCTTTTTTCCTTCTATTTCTACAAAGGTAGCTTCGGTACCGTTAATCATAATTTCGGTAACAAAAGGATCATCTAATAATTTTTTAAGTTTGTTTAAAATTTTAACCATAAAAATTATTCTTTAGGAATAAATATTTCTCTAGATAAGCTGATGCCGCGAGCAATCATTTCGTCGTAAAAAGTAGGAATATACCCTACAGAGGTAAAGTAACCTTTTACCGCGCCTTTTTCATCTACACCGGTTTGGCGAAATTGGAATATATCCTGCATGTTTATGTGCACATCATCAAGCATATCTACCACTTCTGTAATTGCTACTACTTTACGCGAACCGTCCGAAAGACGGGCGGTGTGGACTATTAGATTAAGAGCCGAAGAAATCATTTCTCGGATAGAACGAATAGGTAATTCTACACCGCTCATCAAAATCATGCTATCTAACCTTATTAAAACATCGTGAGTAGAGTTGGCGTGTATCGTAGACATACTACCATCATGGCCGGTATTCATAGCCTGTAACATGTCTAGAACTTCGTTTCCTCGAACTTCTCCTACGATAATTCTATCCGGGCGCATACGTAAGGTATTCCTAAATAAATCCTTTATAGTTATTTCGCCGCGGCCTTCTATGTTAGGCGGACGGGATTCCAATCTCACCCAATGAATCTGGTCTAATTTTAATTCCGCTGAATCTTCTATGGTAATTATCCTCTCGTCTTCGGGAATACCGGAAGATAAGATATTAAGGAAAGTAGTTTTACCGGAGCCCGTACCCCCAGAAACCAAAATGTTCTTTCTGGATTTTACCGCTGCATCTAAAAATAAAGCCATATCCGGAGTTAAACTTCCGAATCTACTTACTAAATCCTGCATACCATATCGTTCCCGGGAAAATTTTCTAATAGTTAAAGTTGGACCGGTCAAGGAAAGTGGTGAAATTATAGAATTTACACGAGAACCATCGGGAAGACGAGCATCAACATAAGGTGTAGATTCATCGATGCGTCGGCCTAAAGGAGCAAGAATTCGTTCTATCACTAATTTTACTTGCTCATTGCCGGTAAACTTTTTACTGGTTAAAATAATTTTTCCTTTTCTCTCTATATAAACCTGGTCTTTATTATTGACCATAATTTCTGTTATGCTGGGATCTTTTAATAAATCTTCTAACGGCCCTAAAGCTAGAGCTTCATCTACTACTTCCTTGGTTATCTTCTTTCTTACTTCTAAAGACGATATAAATCCTCCGGCTTCTTTACTTATAATATTAGCGATAGCGCGTTCGGTTTTCTCCTTAAATTCAGCCATCTTTTGGGGGCTATAAGTATAAGTCTCTACAGGTAACTTTTTTAGGTCTAAATGCTCTAGAAGGGCATTATGTATTTTCTGTTTAAATCTAATGATTTGGTCTTCTTCTTCTTTCAATTCTATAGCTTCGGCTTTTTCCATTAAACCGATTTTCTGCCAAAATTGTTCATCTTGCTCTCCAAATTCCTCTCTACTTAGACGTATTTTAGAAAGCGTCTTATGCTCTATGTAGAGTTGTTTTCTCTCTACTAAATCCTTAGCTAATTTATCTATCGCTAAGGTTATTTTGGAAGTCGGGCTATCCACTACTACCGGTATGCCCCTGTTAACAGCTAAACCTACTAATTTACCCTCTGAAGGTATTAAAGCCATTATCTCCGAAGGAAGTAAAGCTTTTATTTCCGGCCAACTTATCGAGCCTTTGCTTTCGGAACGGTTAAGAATTATCTTAATCATCTCTAAAGGAAAACCGATGCTTTGTAAAGTATCCAAAAGCCATTCGGTTTGATATACCGATAAAATATCGGGTGTAAGTATTAAGAAAATAAGGTTAGAGATATCAAAAGCGGATATTAAATTATCGCTTAAATTATTGCCGGCATCGATAATGATATAGTCAAATTCAGTTTTAAGAAAACTTAAAAAATTTTTTAACCCTTCAGGATTTATGTGAACTTTCTGAGAAATTTTAGCTATCGATGGCAAAAAAGACAGATTCTGTTGAAAATGTGCTAAATAATTATGGATATTTCTCTTCTTTTCTTGGAACTCCTTAACATGGCCGATAAGGCTATATAAGTAATACTTAGATTGGATGCCTAACATTTTGGAGCTCGCCTGTGGTCCACCTAAATCTAAATCTAGAAGTAAAACCTTCTTTTCCCGTAAAGACAAAGCTACCGCGATGTTTAACGAAATTAAAGTTTTTCCTACGCCGCCTTTTGTGCTAAAAAAAGAAATTATCCTTGGGTCCATCGATTAATCCATTTTATAAACTACTGGGATATCTACCCATAAATCTTCTATATCTATACTAGGAGGGAAAGGAGGGAAAGGACTTAAAGATTTAGTAACTTCTAAAACATTATTATCAAAAAAATTATATCCCGACGATTCGGCAACTCTAGCTTCTATAACTTCACCTTTATAATTAAGATGTACTTTTATCTTTACGGCTCCTTGCCAGCCGGCTTCTTTGGCTAAACGTGGATAATCTAAAGCTTGGAAAATCATTCTCTGAATCCTTAAAATATAATCGTTTAATATCTCGTCTTTCTGAAGGTATTCAGGATATACCGCAAGTTTATTTTGAGGTTGATTCTTAATTTCTTTTATAGGCTTCTCGTCTTTAGCTTCTTCGCTGCTACCTACAAGTTTAGGGGTAAGAGAGATAACCAGTTCGGTTTGGTCATCCTGATAGTCTTTGGAGCGGAAAAGAGCTCCCAGAATAGGCAAGTTACCTAAGCCCGGAACCTTATTGATATCATCTTTGGTGACTTTATCTTTAAATAAGCCAGAAATCATTATACCTTGGCCAGGCTTAAGAAGTAATACCGTAGAAGCATTACGGGTAGTAAAAGCTTTTATGATAGTTCCGTCCGAACGTGTATATTGGCCTTCAGTAGATAATTCCTTGACTTCGGTAGTTAAATTCAGTTTAATAGTATCATCTTGGGAAACTACCGGCCTTATATTTAATTTTACCCCATATTCTTTATACTCGATATTTTCGGCTACAGTATCCCCTTGAGAAGTGGCGGTAACTGTAACTACCGGTATTTCTCCTCCGACTAAAAAATTAGCCTCCTCCCCAGATAAACAGAGAAGCTTTGGCCGGGCTAAAATCTTTCCTTTACCGTCGGTTATAGCGGCCATAATATCTACATCTAAAGCTGTCCTAGTCCAATCTACTATCCTAAAAACATCCTTTAAGTTTCCTCCGGTTGCGGCAGCCTTACCGGTAATAGCTTCTGTTAAAGTAGTAGTTGGCGTAGGGGTACTACTAGGTTCACCAGTCCAATCAAAACCTATAGTTTGAGCAAGGCTTTTTGTTAATTCTAAAATCTGGCACTCTATTTCTACCATCTTACTTTCTTCTTTTATAGTCAAAAGATTATCAATGACTAAACTATTTCCTAAGTCATCTATAAATGAAGATAAGATTTTTTCTATTTGATCTTTCTCGTAAGAGCTTACTTTTCCTGCTACTACTATTTTGCCGACAGCTTCATTGTCTTCAAAACGGACATTTTTTATCTTAAGGTCTTCCTGAATTAATTTCTTTAAACGGCGTTTTATCATCTGCAAATCCTCTGATTGAACCGAAATGTAGAAATCTTTCGTTCCTTCGCTATCCCACACCGTTAAAACCGTATTTCCTCTCTGTTTAGCGGCAATTGTTATTTCTTTATCTAAAACTTCACTTACTTCTAGTATATCTGGATTTCTTACAGAAACTCTGGAAGGCAAAGAAACTTTTAATACGACTATCTCTCCGATAACCATTGATATCTCTTCGGTATAAGAACCGCTGCTATCTAGAGAAAAAGGATCTTGAGAATAGACTTTGACGACGCTTAACAAAAATAATACTACTAAAATTCTAAGCAGTGTTCCCTTCATCTTATTCTTTAGTTTCTTCTCCAGACTCAACGAATATTTCTTCTTTTTCCGTTCCCTTAAAAACTTTAATAACGTTAGGCGTACTTCTTTCCGAAATAGTAGTATACTTACCCAGCCTCATTAATAAAGTATCTAAAGTAACTACGGCGCGCCCTACTTCTTCGGCAGAATCATCTAAAGGCGGCCTTAACACTAGTCTTACCTTAGAGTTCTCCAATATATAGGTTAACAATTTTATATCTTCCGGCATAAGGGCTAAAGTTACTGTTTCAGCTTCCTGTTCTGCCATCCTAAAAGAAGAAATATTCCTATCCACAGCCAAAACTTTGACTCCCTGAAAGATATTTTCAACAATTGTAGCATAGTTTTCTCCTTCTAAAGGCAAGTTAAATACCGCTACTATATCAACACGGTCATCGGGCTTAAGCAAGCCTTCAATTGCCGATATCTTATCGACCGGTATAGTTATGGCTCTCATACCCTTAGGAATGGCTTGAGAAAGAAACTTAATTGCTCCTAAAGACCTTATCATATTGCTGTTGATATGTTGTCCGGCTAAGATATCGACTATCGCAATTTTACCGATAGCTGATTCTAAAGAGGTTAAATCGCCGGGCTGAAAAGACTTGGATGTCGTCCTTTCTAACGTTACCATATCTTGAGTAATAGTAGCTTCGCGAGGAATATCTGCCCGCGCTATCACTAGCTCTATCACCCGGCCTTTAGCGATAAGTTCCTGAATAAGTTGTTCTCTTTTCTGCATGTGGTTATGAAGCACCACAATAGCGATAATTCCTAACCCTAAACCAATAACTAAATTAAGAATCCTTTTATCCATTTATTCAAGATTTTATTTTAGTAAATTATCTTTGATGCCTACCTCGGATTTAGCTTTGATATCTTTAAGCAAATTATTAATTGCCTCAAAGCTTTTTCTTTGTTTTAAAAGAAACTCTAACTGGTCATAAATTTTGTTTAAAGATTCCGGCTCTCCCTTTTTAATATCTTCTACCATTACTATATAATATTCTTGTTTATCAGGATTTTTAAATACACTGGAGGTTTGCCCTTTGTCTAAAGTAAGAACCGCTTCCCAAAATTTGGTAAATTTCATATTGGGCTGATAAACTAAATACCCTAAGTCTCCTCCTTTTTTTGAGGATTCAACGATAGAATTAGCCGAAGCTAAAGAGGCAAAATTGCCACCCCGTAACAACTCTACTAACATTTCCTTAGCTTTAGCTTCCGAATCAACCACTATTTCTCTAACTCTTCTCTGCTCTATATTTTCTAAAGTTTTTTTATATTCATTATTATAGAAATTTTCTACATCTAAGGGGGTAACGGTTATATCTTTTAAAACTCTATTTAATAAAGAGAAATCTAAGATTTCTACCGTACTCTGACGGATACTTCTAGCGATATCAGGCTCTTTAGCTAAACCACGTTTCTCGGCTTCTTGAGCCAGCAATTCTAAATTAACTAAAAGATCTAAATACACTTTCTTACCTTCCAGGGTAGCTAAATCAATGGTTTCAAGATAAGCTGGCACCATAGTTCTAGCTAAAAGGCCTAATCTTTCTACGGCTATTTCACTTTTGCCGTCATTAGCCTTAATAATTGCTTCTACTTGTTCTTGAAAATCCGAAAGCGGCAGGGCCCATTTGTTCACCTTAGCAAGAGTAATCTCATTAGTTTTAGACTCTGAAGTTTTACCTAACTTTTTAGTAACGTTAGATAATTGTTCACAACCACAAAAGAATAAGACAGAAATAATTATCAGAACAATAAAACTAAATTTCTTCATAACTCCTCCTTTTTATTTAAAATATATAATAAGTTTAACAATATAAACTTATTAAATCAAGCTTTTTTTAATCGTTGAAAGGGTATCTTTTTATTGCCTTTATGAAAATTCTGGTTTAAAATAAGCTAACGATACTAAGCTAAAAGACACCATAAATTTTAAGAAACTCTTAAAGGTGAAAATGAAAAAGAAATGGCTTATTGTTTTAGATACCAGCATCTTTGTTAACCCGGATTCGCGGTTTTTATTCGGGCAGACACCGAGAGAAGCTTTTGGCAATTTTCTTCAGAGACTAGAGAATAAGAGAGATGTTTCCTGTTATATACCCCCTTCGGTATATAACGAATTAATTAAATTTATCGAAAAAGCGCCGGCTGCGGAAAAAATGGTCCTCATAGAATTAAAACCTCCTTCTATTTATGAATCTCCCCTACCGGCAATACTGATTTATGAATTTATCGAAGAAATGAGAGCTAGAATAAATAAAGGCTTAAGAGTAGCAGAAAAATATACTCGTAAAGGCCTCGACAACAATGGGCATTCCGAAAAAGAAGAAGATATTGTTAAAAACTTAAGGCAAGAATATCGTATAGCTCTAAGAGAAGACATTATCGATAGCAAAGAAGACTTCGACCTTATCCTCTTAGCCAAAGAGCTAAAAGCCTGTTTAGCTACTTCTGACAAAGGCCTTATTAAGTGGGCCCAAAAATTAGGTATAACCTGTATCGACGCTATTGCCCTGCAAGAATTAATCAACTCTTTATAATAACCGTAACTATTTCTCTTATAATATCTTCGAGAGTAATTATGCCGTAAGTTTTTTTACCTTTTAGCACCAAAGCTATATTTTCTCTCTTGTTTTTTAAAGTCGCAAAGACTTCGTGCAGTTTTTGATTAAAACCCACTTTAGTAATCGGCCTTACAAACTGTTGCCAATTAGAATCGGTCTGATTACTATAAAATAGATCATAAATATTTACAAAGCCAAGCACCTCTTTATTTCTAAAAACCGGATAACGAGTGAATCTATATTGTTTGACGATCGCAAAAATAGACGAAAGCGAATCGGTATAATCAAAAGCAATAATTTTTTTAGTTTTCACACAAAAATCTTTTACGGTATCTTTTCGAAATCCCATCACTTCCTCTATGGCTTCCTTTTCTCCGCGGTCAATACCCCCCTGGATTTCTATCTCTCTGACTAATTGTTTTATTTCTTCTTTAGTTACAAAAGGCGAACGAAATCGAGTTTTCTTTATAAAAATCCTTACCAAAACCTTGCTGGCAACCTCAACAGTTATAACTATCGGCGAGAACAATCTCGTAAAAAATTCAATTAATTCCACGGATTTATAACTAAAATCTTGGCTGAAAAACCGGCCAATATTCTTAGGAACTAGTTCGGCAAAAATGACTATAAAAGGGGTAAAAATAAACGTCGTCCACAAATTACTATTTTCTATACCGACTTCGGCCAAAATAAAGGTAAGCAAACTAGTACTTAAAACTAACGAAACATTGGTTCCTACCAAAGTAGTGGCAAGAAACCTTGCGGGATTTTTAATAAATTCATAAACTTTCTTGGCTTTCGGATCTCCTTTAAGCTGGCGATGGCGTAACTGTAAAGTCGAAGACGAAATAAAGCTTATTTCGCTGGCTGCGAAAAAACCTTCCAAAATAATCGCAGCTAAACAGCCTAGTAAAGATAAATAAATCATTTTTCTACTTTTAGAATGACGCTAAATATTCTTCTTGTAGTTGCTCGCTCTATAAAAAAATTAATTTTCCCAAATCTTATATTCTCGCCGTTATGAGGAATTTTCTCTATTTGCGATAAGATAAAACCGGCTATGGTATCTTCTTCTTCGGGAAGATCTAAGTTGGCCGCTAGGTTTACGGTCTTAATTGGGGTTTTCCCATGGACTCTCCAGGCTTGTTCGTCTATTTTCTCCAAAGGCTCCTGAATAGTTTCGAATTCATCGTATATTTCGCCAAAAATCTCTTCTACGATATCTTCTGTGGTAATTAACCCTTCGGTACCGCCGTATTCATCCAAAACTATTGCTATTCTTTCTTTTTGCTCTAAAAGTAACTTTAAAATACCATCGATACTTTTAGTTTTAGGAATAAATATCGGTGGCCTTAAAAATTGGTGAAAATCTTCATCCGGATTAAGAAAAATATCTTTGGCATGAATGATTCCGGTAACATTATCTAAAGAATCCTGATATACTGGGAATCTCGCGTGTTTTTCTTTCTGCAGAATATCGATTACTTCTTTTTGGGACATCTTGCTGTTAATAGCTTTGATATCAATACGGGCAGTCAAAACTTCGCTGGCTTTGGTATCCTTAAACTCCAAGACATGGTGAATCATTCTTACTTCTTGAGCCGAAAACTGGCCTTCTTTTTTGCCGATAAGAAGAAAAGCTTTGAATTCTTCATCGCTTAAGACAGACCTTTTACGTCCACGAATTACTAAAGAAGAAATACTAATAACGATTCTTTCAATAGCATTTATTAGAGGTGAAAACACTTTAGTGAAAATACTTAAAATCGGAGGAAACAATAAAGACAGCCTTTCGGCAGTGTATATTGCGAATGTCTTCGGAAAAATCTCTCCCAGAAAAAGTATTAAGGTACCGCTAATAAAAATAGCTAAGATAAGGCCTTTTTCTCCGAAATATTCTACGAAAATAGCTGTTGATAGAGAAGTCAAACCTATATTGACTAATAAATTGCCAAAAACAATAGCCGAAAGTAAATGCGTAGGTCTTTTGATAAGGTTCTTTAGGGCCTTGGCTTGAGGAAAATTTCCTATGATCCGCCGCAATTTTAAATTGCCTAAAGAAAAAATTGCGGTTTCAGAAGCCGAAAAAAAGGCTGATGAAATAATAAATAAGCAAAAAAATAGAATATTAAAAAACATCTCGGTTTACTTCTTTAATGCCGATCAATAAAAACTCCGGCTATGTTTTCTTGACAAAATAGGCACCTATTATTTTTAATATTATTTTCCCAGATATTAAAATAGTCTCTTTTTATTAAAATTTTACCGCAATTAGGACAAATAGTATCTGTTCCGTCGGAAACATTTCCTAAATAAACATACTTTAATCCGCATGATTTGGCGATATTCTTGGCTTTGGTAAGTACTTCATAAGGAGTATGATTGTAATTAATAAACTTATAATCAGGGTGGAACCTGCTTATATGCCAAGGTATTTCTTTACTTATACTAGCAATAAATTCAGCGATGTCTCTTAGTTCCTTTTCTGAATCGTTTTGGTCAGGGATAACTAAAGTCGTTATTTCTACCCAAATATTAAGTTTATGCATCAATTTAATAGAATTTAAAACCGGTTTTAACCCACCGCCACAATTTTTTAAATAAAAATCTTCGCTAAAGCTCTTTAAATCTACATTAGCCGCATCTAAATAGGGGCTTATAGTTTCTAAAGCTTCTTTAGTCATATAACCATTAGTAACAAAAATGTTTTTAAGGCCTTCTTTTTTGGCTAAGCAAGATATATCGTAAGCGTATTCAAAAAAAATAGTTGGTTCGGTATAGGTATAAGAAATACTGGCACAATTACTCTTTTTGGCCTCTTCTACTATATCTTGAGGTAGTATCTTCTTGCTGGAAAAAGAGATGATCGAATCGGGATTTTGGGAAATTTGCCAATTTTGACAGAAACCGCACTTAAAATTACACCCTTTAGTAGCTAAGGAGTAGGATTTAGTTGCAGGTAAAAAATGGTAGAGAGGTTTTTTCTCAATAGGATCTACCGCAAGGGCTATTGGCTCGGCATAAACTAAGCTTTTTAGCGTTCCTTGGAAATTTTCTCTTACGCCGCAAAGCCCTCTTTTACCAGGAAGAATTCTACAATGGTGCGAACAAAGATAGCAATGAACTTTGTTATTATCCAACTTTTCATAAAGTACCGCTTCTTTCATTATTTACTTTCGTAAAACCGGGCTAATAAATACAAAAAGTCCGATAAACGATTCAAATAAACTAAGATATGCTTATTTTTTAGTTTTTTCTTCTTAGCAAGAGTTACTATTTTTCTCTCTACTCTTCTGGTAATAGCTCTAGCTACATCTAAATTGCCCGAAATAATATTTTTCCCCGGTAAATGGAAGCATCTTTTTTTAATTACGCCCTTTTTTTCTAATTGCAAAATCCGCCGCTCAAGGTTGCTAATAAAGCTTTTATTTATTCTTTCCTTTAATCTTATTATATCTTTAGCTTCAAGAGCAACTTCGGTACCAATTAAAAATAAATCTTGTTGGCAAAATTCAATTATCTTTTTGGTTCTTTTACTCTTAATCAGGCTTTTAGCTAAACCTAGATAAGAGCTTAATTCATCAATCTCTCCGCAAGTTTCTATACTGATATGGTCTTTATCTACTACTGTACCGCTATAAAGAAGAGTTTTGCCTTTATCCCCAAATTTGGTAACTATACTTTTAACCATACAATTTTTCTAAGAAGACATCAGGCTTAAAGCTTCCTGCCTTGTTTTTTGGTTAACTCTAAATATACCTCTTACTACTGAAGTGGCAGTAACAGTTCCAGGTTTTTTTACTCCCCGCATAGACATGCAAAGGTGTTCGGCCTCAATTACTACCATTACTCCTTTAGGCCTTAATTTTTTCATGATAACATCAGCGATTTCAGTAGTAAGACGCTCTTGAACCTGTAGCCGTCTGGAAAGGGTATCTACAACCCGCGCTATTTTACTTAAGCCGGTTATGCGCTTATCTGGGATATAAGCTACATGGGCTTTGCCGATAAAAGGCAAAAGATGGTGTTCACAAAGTGAATAGAGCGGGATTCCCTTTAAAAGTATGATTTCATCGTGTTTCTGCTCTAGAATTACTTCTAATTCGCTACTGGCATCTTTAAATTGCCCTTTCAAAATCTCTTCATACATTTGAGCTACTCTGTAAGGAGTGTTAGCAATATCTTTTTTGGTTAAATCTGCGCCTACTGCCTCTAATACCATTCTAATCCCTTTCTCGACCTTTTTTTTATCCATACCCACCACCTTATTTGCCGATACAAAAATTATTAAAAATATTCTCTAAAATCTCTTCCGAAAATACCTCACCGTTAAGCTTTCCCAAATTATCAAGGCAATCTTTCAAAGTCATATTAATAAAATCAAGAGTATAGCCTTCTTTCAAAAATAAGATTACCTCTTTTAAGTTTTGTTCTACTTTTTTTAATACTTCTTGTTGGTACTGATTAAGAAAAATGATATCTTCTCTGTTAAAAGAACCTTTATGAATTTTGCGGTATATAACTTTCTTAAACTTATCTAAACCTTGGTTTTTTAGAGCGCTTATTTGTACTATTGGTGACTTAAGCGAAAGAGTCTTTTTTAAATCTATTCTCTGGATAAGATCGCTTTTATTTATTACTAAAATCGTATTTTTAGTCTTTGTTTTATCTAAAAGCAAAAAATCGTCTCTATCTAACGGCTTAGAACCGTCTAACATAAGAATAACTAAATCAGCCTGCTGGAAAATATTGTAAGCTTTATCTACAGCTTCTTTGGTAATTATATCTTTGGGCTCTAGAATTCCGGCGGTATCATAAATTCTTAAAGGGATGCCTTTTATATTTATAGACTCTTCGATAACATCGCGGGTAGTACCGGGAAATTTGCTTACAATAGTTCGTTGTTGCCCAAGCAGCTTATTAAAAAGAGTGGACTTACCGACATTGGCTTTGCCGCAAATCACGCACTTAAATCCTTCCAGCATAATTTTAGCTTCGCCAGCACCTTGAGATAAACAGCCTACTCTTTTCATTAAACTTACAGCTCTTGCTTTAAGATGATTATTAGCGATACCTATTTCGGCTTCGGGAAAATTCATCATACCTTCAGTCTGAATAAATATCTCTTTTATCTCTTCTTTTATCTTGGCAATCTTTTCTGAAGCTTCTCCTTTAAGCTGAGAGATGGCCTGATAAAGCGATTGCTCGGTTTTAGCTTCTACTAATCCTGAAATACTTTCGGCCTGTAAAAGGTCAATTCTCCCGTTCATCAAAGCCCGGTAGGTAAATTCTCCGGGCAAAGCCAACCTTGCTCCTTGAGATAAAATAATATTTAAAATCTTATTCAATACTACCGTCCCACCGTGAGAGGATATCTCTATTACATCTTCTTTAGTATAAGAATAAGGTTTACGCATAACACTGACTAATACTTCGTCTATCAATAAATTTTTTCCATTTTTTTCTGTCTTATTTTTAAGAATTTCCCGTATCCAACCGTAGTGCAAAGTATATGATTTTACTTTTTTGAGGTTTTTTCGGCGCCGGGGTTTAAATATCTTAGAAATAATAAAAAAAGATTTTTTACCGGAAATCTTAATTACCCCCAATGCTGATTTGGAAGGAAAAGTAGCGATGGCGGCAATAGTATCGGCTAGATTATAATCTTTTATCTTTATCATGGGATTAAAGTATTTTATTAAAAATTCCTAAAATGTCTATATTAACTGTGATGGTTCTAATTTATCAGCTAATGGTATTTTGCCATTCTGGAGCTGACCAGGAATTTTTTTGCTTCGCTTACTAAAAATAACGAGCCACTTACTAATATTAAATCGTTCTTTCGGTAAATTTTTCTCGCTTCTTCGAAAGCTTGACGGATATTATCGGTTAACACTACCTCTTTTAAACGGCAGACTTTTTTTAATTCTAAAGGCTCGTAAGTACGTGGGTTATCAAAGCGGGTTAAAATAAGATTTCTATAGGCTATCTGTTTTAGCATTTTCTTAGCGTCTTTATCTTTAGAACAAGCAAAAATTAAAATCACTTTATATTTTGGATAATATAATTTTAAATTATCTGCTAAAACAGAGAAGGAAGAAACATTATGGGCAACATCGGCAATAATTAAAGGTTTTTTGCAGATAAGCTCGAATCTACCCTCTAAATTAAGACTTATAATATCATTAGTTAGCGCTCTTTTGATAATTTCTTTTTTCCCTAATAAAAATAGTGTTGCTAAAGCTAAGGCCGCGTTTTCGGCCTGATATTTGCCTTTAAGTTTGATTTTAACCTTTCTTAATCTAAAATTTTGGAACTGAAAGTTAAAAGTAGTGAGGTTTTTATTAATTTTTAAATCTTTTATCTGAAAATCCCGACTAGAAAGAAAAAGAGGAGCTTTTCTTGTTTTAGCTATAGCCTCTATTACCTCCAAAACTCCTCGACGTTGGCAAGAACAAATAACCGGAACTTGTCTCTTTATTATTCCGGATTTTTCGTAAGCAATTTCTTTTATTCTATTGCCTAATTTATCCATATGATCATAGCCAATATGGGTAATCAAAGAAACTAAAGGTTTAACTATATTGGTAGCGTCTAATCTTCCTCCCAAACCAGTTTCTAACACTACCAAATCTACTTTTTTATCCAAAAAATACTTTAAGGCGATAGCAGTAGAAATTTCAAAAAAAGTTACTGTTCCTAATTTTTGGGGTATATCTATTTTTCTTAACTTTTCTTTAATTTCTCTTGTTAACTTTACAACTTCAGCACCTAAAATTTTACGACTCTTGATTTCTATCTTCTTTTCTTTTGGAAAGAAAAGCGACTTTTTAATAACTATTCTCTCGCGAAAATCAAATAAGTGCGGAGAAGTATAGACTCCGACCTTTAAACCGCAAGCCGCTAAAAAATTAGAGCAATAATAAGCTGTGGAACCTTTGCCTTTGGTACCGGCGATATGAATCACTCTAAGGCGTTCATAGGGTATTTTTAAATACTTAAATAGCAACATTACCCTTTTAAATTTTAAAGATTTTTTATAAGGATAACGGGTAATCTTTTCGTAATTTATGAGCGAATCTAAATACTTTTTGGCCGAAAGATAATTATCAATCATAATTATGGTTTAGGGAGAATTCATTATCGGAAAACATGGAGCGGAACTTACTTCTTCTACTAAAAAGTAGATAAAAGATAAGGGCTAAAAATGTCAAATTATTTAAAGAGGTTTTGAGTTTTAGTTTTTCGCTTTGAATAATATTCTTAGATTTAGTATCGTTATAGATTAGTGGCGAAAATGGCGGATTCCGGTAAAAACCATACTTATACCTAATTTATCGCACATCTTTATTAAGTCTTTATCTTTTATAGAGCCACCCGGCTGAATTATAGTTTTAATCCCTTTACTATAAGCTATCTTTATACCGTCTTCCTTAGGGAAAAAACCATCCGAAGCCATAACTGCCGAACGGATAATATGGTCGGCTTTCTTTAAGGCTATCTTTACCGATCCTACTCGGGAAGGTTGCCCGGCGCCGATACCTAAAACCGAATTATTTTTCGCTATAACTATAGCGTTAGATTTTACAAATTTGGCTATTTTCCAGGCAAATATCAAATCTTTAAATTCTTTATCAGTAGGTTCTTTTTTAGTTACCACTTTTAAAGAATTTTTGTCTAAAGTGAGGTAATCTCTATCCTGAATAAGATAGCCGAATAGAGTAGTTTTAATATCTTTGCCTCCTATTTTATAGTCGAAATTAGCTTCTAAAATGCGAAGTTGCCGCTTACTAGATAAAACCTTTAAAGCTTCTTTAGAATAAGAAGGGGCTATTATACACTCTTTAAAATCACTTTTAATAATTGCTAAAGCAGTATCCCTGTCTACCTTTCTATTTAACCCTATTATTCCTCCAAAACTAGATAGTTCATCGGCAGCAAAAGCTTTCTTGTAGGCCACGGACAGTTGCCGGTCGGTTGCTACTCCACAGATAGAGGCGTGTTTTATAATAGCAGCAGCCGGTTCGCCAAACTCCTTGACCATAGCCATAGCGGTATCTAAATCTAAAAAGTTATTATAGGATAATTCCTTACCGCTAAGTTGACGAAATGCCATTTTTTCGGAATTGACCAAATTATACAAAGATCCTTTCTGATGCGGATTTTCTCCGTAACGCAAACTAATAGTTTCTTCTAAATTTAAACTTAAAACCGGCCGGCCTCGAAAATAATTATAAATATCGTTATCGTATTCTTTAGTAAGATAAAAAGCCGTTTGCGCCAATATTCTAAGAGTTTCGTAAGAAATAAAGCCTTTGTTCTTCTGCAGTTCTCCCAAAACTAGTTTATACTGTTGAGGATTACTTAAACAGGCTACGTTTTTAAAATTTTTGGCCGCTGCCCGTAATATCGAAGGACCACCGATATCTATGTACTCTATCATTTCGTCCCAACTTAAGTTTTCTTTTATCTTCTCGGAAAAAGGATATAAGTTTACTACCACCATATCTATGGGCTGTATCCCTAAAGCTCTTATTTCTTCCATATGCAAAGGATGCTTCTTATTGGCTAAAATTCCGGAAAATATTTTGGGGTGTAGAGTTTTTACCCGGCCGGAAAGCATCTCGGGAAAAGAAGTCACACTAGCCACATCTTTGGTAGGAATTTGGCTTTTACGCAATAAAGCTGCGGTCTTTCCGGTAGAAATTATTTCTGCCCCAAAATCGTTCAGTTTACGGGCAAATTCAATTATCCCTTTTTTATCCCAAACGCTTATTAAAACTCTTCTAATTTTTAACATATCTAATTCGACTAAGTATTTTTTCTGCGTCTTCGACTTGAAAAAATTCAAGTTTCATTAAACATTAAACTTCACTTCTATTATATCGTTCGGCTGCATAATATAATCCTTATCTACTAATTTTACAAAACCATGGGATCGAGCCTCGTTCATATTAAAAAAATTATCAATATCCTGATAATGGGTAATTTCGGCTTTAATGAAGCCTCTTTTTAAATCGCTGTGTATCCGGCCGGCTGCTTCTAGCGCGGTATCTCCTTTAAATAAGCTCCAAGCCTTAACTTCTTTTTTCCCGCAGGTAAAAAAGAAAATTGTACCGCTTTTTTCAAACACCTCTCCTAACAAAGAAGTTATATCAATAACTTTATCCTTTTCTGCCGAAGGCTTAATAGTGGCTAGTTGCCACAACCTAAATTTGCTCTCTTCTTCTTTAGAGAATCCGCCGTCGTAAAGAAGTTTCTCTTGCTCTAATATTTTCTGGGCCCGGCCAAGAAGGTCTTTTTCGTTAGTATCTTCGCTACGGGATAACCTTTTTTCTATTTTCTCTAAATCAATTAATATAAAGTCTACTTTTTTATCTCGACTAAAAACAACCGCATCGGCTTTATCAAGTTCGGAATCTATAAATTCTACCGTATACGGCGAAGATTTATCGGGAGAAAATTTCTCGACCAGCTTCTTAAAGCATTCATCGACGTATTTATATTTACCGCTACTAATATCTAGTCCGAAATTAAATATCTTCATTTAAAAAACTTCCGCTATAACCTCAAAGAACTTTAAATATTATTCTTCTTCCTTCTTATTATTTCTAGTTTTATTAGCCTGTTCTACTATATTTTGGGCTAGCCGGGCTGGGACAATTTCGTAGTTAGAAAAACTCATGGTATAGCTTCCTCGCCCTCCGGTAACAGAACGTAAATCCGAAGCGTATTTGAACATTTCTACCAAAGGAATAGTTGCCTTAACCACCTCGCTTCTGCCTCTGACTTCCATGCCTAAAATCCGGCCTCTTCTACTATTTATATCACCGGTAATCTGGCCCATAAACTCTTCCGGAACCGAAATCTCTACGTTCATAATCGGCTCTAGCAGAACGCTACCGACCTGGTCAAAACCTTTTTTTAAAGCCATAGAAGCAGCTATTTGAAAAGCGATATCCGAAGAGTCTACCGAATGGTAAGAACCGTCAAACAGAGTGACTCTAATGTCAGCTATCGGATATCCGGCCAAAAAGCCTTCTTCCATAGCTTTACGTATTCCTTTCTCTACCGAAGGAATAAAGTTACGGGGGATAGCTCCACCGACAATTTTATTAACAAATTCAAATTTTTTGCCTCTTTCTAAAGGTTCTATTTCAATAGAAACATCTCCGTATTGACCACGACCGCCAGTCTGTTTTTTATATTTATGAGAAACTTGTATAGATTTTAAAATAGTTTCTAAATAAGGTACTTTTGGGGTTCCTAACTCTACATTGGCGTTATATTTTCTCTTCATTCTCTCTATGATGATATTGATATGTAATTCTCCCATCCCGGAAATAATAAGTTCCTTAGTTTGAGGGTCCAAAGAGGTGCTGCAAGTAGGGTCTTCGCTAGTTAAACGGTTTAAGGCCGAAGAAATCTTATCTTCGTCTTGCCGACTTTTAGGTTTAACTGAGGCTGAGTATGAAGGAGAAGGAAACTCTAAATGTTCAAATTCTATTGTTCTCGAAGAATCACAAATCGTATCTTGAGTTTCGGTATCTTTCAACTTAGCCATAGCAGCAATATCTCCACAACAAATACTATCTTGGGATATTTGCTGTTTACCTCTCAATAAATATAGTTGTCCGAATTTTTCCTTACTTTCTTTGGAAGAGTTAAAAAAAGCGCTATTGGATTCTAGTTTACCCGAAAAAACTCTAAAAATGGTAAGCTGGCCGACAAAAGGGTCGATTATAGTCTTAAAGACTTGGGCTGCGAAGGGAGCTGTTATTTCGGGTTTAATTAACACCTCTTTTCCGGATTTATCTTTGGCTTTACGCGGTAAAGATTCGGCTACTGACGGCATACTATCGACAATAAAATCCAGCAAAGTATCTACGCCTATCTCTTCGATAGCGACTCCGCCGAAAACCGGAAACAGTTGAGAATTTACTATGGCCTTTTTTAAGGCTGACCTTATCTCTTCCTCTTCTAGAGCTCCAGTTTCAAGATATTTCTCGCAGAGAATATCGTCGCTTTCAGCTATAGCTTCCAAAGCACTATTGTAGAGAACGGGATTTTTATTTTTATTTTTCAAGATATTTACTACCGACTTATCTTCCCTAAAACCGAAATCAACGGCTTTTTTAGTTAAACTTTTTCTAATTTCTTCTAGCCTTTTATTGTAATCGACGTTTTCTTTGTCTAATTTATTAATAAAAAACAAACAAGGTAGATTTTCTTTCCTTAACAGATCCCAAGCTTTTTCAGTACCAACGCCTATGCCTTCCAAACCATCTACAACTATAATTGCAAAATCTACCGCTCGTACACTGGCAATTACTTCTCCGATAAAATCAAGATAACCGGGGGTATCGATAAACTGTAAAGAATTGCCTTTATATTCTGAACTTAAAACAGACAAGTTGATGGAGCTTTTTCTTTCTTTCTCGTCATCTTCGTAATCGCTGATTGAAGTAGCCTCATCTACGCTTCCCATTCGGCTAGAAACTCCGCACTTAAAAAGAATCGCTTCCACCAAAGAGGTTTTTCCGGCCTGAGCATGACCGCAAACTAGAAAAGTTCTTTTTTTGGTTAAATCCTCGCTCATAACTGCTTCCTCCTTACGCTGATTTTAAAGCTTATCGGCTTATCAGGTCTTTCCTGATATCCTTACCAGCCAGTATCTAGCATCTAGTATCCAATATTTAAGGCGTGGCTTTTCTGCCTACTAATAGACAATTTAGCTTGTACCAAGATAGGCTTTTATTATAGTAGAAATAGGCTTGGGAGTCAACGAAAGGAACTACTTTTTTATTTTATATAAGTCTTTGATTTGCAAATAGATATGTGTATTAATAGATAAACATAGCGTCCCCAAAGCTATAAAATCTTAGCCGGCGGTCGATAGCGTAGTTGTAACTTCTACGAATAAACTCAAGGCCGGCAAAGGCTGAAACTAAAATAAGGTTAGTAGAATAGGGAGTATGAAAATTGGTTATCAAACCATCTGTGATTTTAAAGTCATAGCCGGCTGTAATATAAAGATTGGTCTGGCCGCAAAAAGGCTTAACCATAAATTTCTGCTTAGAATCTTTGAAAGCTGCACTCTCTAAGCTTCTAACAGCAGTAGTACCAACTGCAATAATACGTTTCTTATCGCTACGGGCTTTGTTGATTATCTCTGCCGCTTGAGATGACAGCTCTACATACTCGCTATCTATATCATGCTTTCGAATATCTGGTACTTTAACTGGCCGAAAAGTAGCTAACCCGCAATGAAGGGTTAGATAAACTATATTTATGCCTCTTTTTAAGAGTTTTTCTAAGAGTTCTTCGGTAAAGTGCAATCCGGCCGTAGGCGCAGCAACTGCACCTTCGTTTTTGGCATAAATTGTTTGATAATCTTCGAAGCTAGCGGTTGTCTTTTTGATATAGGGAGGAAACGGGGTCTCTCCGACTTGAACTAAAAGATTTTCGATATCAGCTGGAAAAAATTGCACTATTTTAGATCCTTTCTCGGTCTTAGCGATAACTTGGGCTCTAAGCTTACCATCTTTGAAGATAAGAGTATCTTTTATCCTAGCCCGTTTTGCCGGTTTTACCAATACCTCCCATTCTCCTAAATTAACCTTCTTTAATAATAAGATTTCTACCTTTGCTCCTTTCTCCCGCTGGCCGTATAAACGGGCTTTTATCACCTTAGTATTGTTTAAAACTAAAACATCTCCTTTTTGTAAAAAATCAACGATATCGAAAAAATAAAGTTCTTTTATCGTCTCTTGAGTACGATTAAGGACTAAAAGGCGGCATTTATCTCTGGGATTGGTTGGCTCCTGGGCAATCAACTCTCTAGGTAGCTCATAAAAATATTGTTCCAGAGACCATTTTTCCATAAGACAGAATTAGGAAGGAACTTCTTCGGAAGCGAATTTTACCGACACTAATTTAGATATTCCTTTCTCCTGCATAGTAACACCGTATAGGCAACTGGCGTTACTCATCGTTTTCTTATTATGGGTAATTAGAACAAATTGTGAGGTAGCAGAGAATTCTTTTAGGATGTGATTAAATCTATCTACGTTGGCTTCGTCTAACGGAGCATCGATTTCATCTAAGACGCATAAAGGAGAAGGCCTAACGCTAAAAATAGAAAATATTAGGGCGATAGCAGTCAAGGCTTTTTCTCCGCCGGAAAGAAGAGATACATTCTGTAATTTTTTTCCCGGCGGCTGTACTTCTATCTCTACTCCTGACTCTAAGATGTTATCTTCATCCAAAAGAATAAGGTTAGCTCTACCGCCGTTAAATAAAAACTTAAAATTCTTTTTGAACTCTACTTCGATTTTCCGGAAAGTTTCTAAAAATAACTCCTTGGAAGTGTGGTTTATCTTAGCTATTGCCTTTTTTAGATTCTCTTTAGAAGTAACCAAATCCTGCTTTTGATTATTTAAGAAATCTTCTCTTTTTTTAAGCTCTTCGAACTCTTCTATGGCCACTAAATTAACTTCTCCTAAATTTTCGATTTTATTTTTAAGCTCGTCTTTGCTTTGTAAAAGTTCTTCTAGGTTTATAGCCGCCTCTACTGTCTGCGCAACGAATTCTACGCTATAGACTTGTTTTAAATAATCTTTAATTTTATCTTTTTCGTACTCTAGGCCCTGGGACTCTAATTTCTTATTATAAGTAGCGGCTTTTATCTCCTGGTTCTCACTATCTAACTTATGCATTAATTCTTTAGTTTCCTGGATAGTCTTATTTAGGGATATTTCTTCTTGTTCTAAAGCAGCTCTTTTTTCGGTGTAATTACGGATTTTGGTTTTATCTTCTTCTATTTTAGACTTTAAGTTTTTAATCTGCTCTCCTAAAGAAAGGCTCTTAGAATCATTCTCCTTGCTTTCACTATCGATTTGTCCAAGATCTTTGCAAATATTATTTACCTCGTCTTGGAATAGAGAAATCTTTGAACTCAAAGCTTCTTTTTCTTTAATAAAAGACTGTTTTTCGGAAAGTTTACGTGCAATTCCAATATCTACCTCTTTTATTCTCTCTAAAGATATATTTATAGCGTCTTGGCAGCTTAATAAATTATTGTTGGACTTATTTAAATATTCTTCTATCAATAGTAATTCTTTTTCTATACCTTTAATCTTTTCCTGGCTATCTTCTATTTCGCTAAAAGCATTCTTTTCTTCCTCTTTTAATAAGTCGAACTCCTCTTCTAGGCGTTCAGCTTCTCTTTGGTGGATATCTTTCGCCTGCAAATTTTTATTTAACTCTTTGTTTGCCTCTTCTATCCGGCTGTTTTCGCTGGAAAGCTCTTCGTTGATTTTAACTTGCTCTTGCTCTACCTGCTGCATTTTTACCTTAAGATTATCGATTTCACTCTTAAGTTGGAAAATTTTTTCTTCTAATTGTTTTTCCTCAAAAGAAATGATTTTAGCTTCTATTTGAGCTTTATAAGCGCCTTTTTCTTTTATAAAGGTGACGTTTTGCAAAGAAGCAACTAATTTATTGATATTTACCGGCTCCTCTTCGAATATAACAGTAATCTTTTTCTTAACCGAAAAAGTTTCGTACTTTAAACGAAAATCTTTTAAAAAATCATAAGATGCTTTTAGTTCTACTAAATCTTTTTCTTTTTCGACTATTTTAGAGCGGGTATTTTCGATAAAGACCGTTAATTCTTTATTTTTCTGGATTAAACCGCTTTTTTTGCCCTGCAAAACCTCTAATTTTTTCTCGGCTTCATGCGACTCTCCTTCTACCTCTTTAAGTTTTTCTTTATTTTCAGTGAGCAGAGTTTCTAATCTAGCTTTATCTAAAAGAAGCCGTTTTTTTCTATTGTTTAAAGCCGTAATATGGGTTTGTTTCTGGACAAATTCATTATGATACTGAACCTTTTTGCTCTCATAATCTAATATCTTGGCTTTTTCCTGGCTAATTATTGCCTTATTTTTTTCGATGTTTACTTTTAAATCTGCCCCTTCCTTTTCCAGTTTTTTCACCGCTTCATCTAATAAAAGGAAATTTTCCTCTAATATTTTCAATTGCTGGTTTTCTTTACTTGTCCTTTCCTGTTGCGTAAGCAATCTTTGATTAAGGCTAACTTTATTTTGTTTTAAGCTCTCGTTGCGGATTTTAAGCTCATTTATACGTTGTTCATTGATATTAATATGGTTGCTAGAGTTATCTATCTGGCTATTTAAAGAAACTATAGCAGTGGCAGCATCTTCCAAACTAATCCTTAAGTTCTTCGCTTCGTTGCTCAATTCCTCTAAGCGGTTATTAACTTCCGATAGCTGTTCGTTTTTCTTACGGCTTTTATCTTCAAGAACTTCTAATTCTTGATTAAGGCTTTTGGCTTTTCCTTCTAAATCAGCAAATTGCAAAGTCGCTATCTTTTTTTCTACCTCTATTAATTGTTCGTTTATTTCTTTATATTTTTTGGCTTTTTCTACTTGCCGTTCTAAATAACGGGTTTGCCTTTTTACTTCAGAAATTATATCTTCCAAGCGTAAGAGGTTTTCTTCGGCTTCGCCAAGTTTTTTTAAGGTTTCTTTCTTCCTATCTTTATATTTAACGATACCGCTGGCTTCATCGAAAATCAGCCTTTTGTCTTCGGGCTTATAACTTAAGAAAATCTCTATTTTACCTTGTTCGATAAAAGAGTAGGTAGATTCACCTATTCCCGTTCCCATAAATAAATCTTGGACATCTTTTAGCCTTACTACGTTTTTGTTAATAAAATATTGACTCTCTCCGGTACGATAAAGACGACGGGAAATTGCTACTTCTTTATAATCTATGGGTAGGTACCTGTCTTCGTTGCAGAAATTAAGGGTAACTTCGGCATAATTTAAGGGAGCCAAATTTTCGGTGCCGTTAAAGATAATATCTTCCATCTTAGCCCCGCGTAAAGATTTAGGACTCTGCTCTCCTAGCGCCCACTTTATAGAATCAAAAACATTGGATTTACCGCAACCATTAGGGCCTACCACTGCTGTTATCCCCGGCCCAAAAGTGAGAGAAGTTTTTTGAGGAAAGGACTTAAAGCCGAATATTTCTAACTCTTTTAAATACATAATAAAAGTAAAAAATGTAAAGCGAAAAGTGAAAAACTAAAACATATTTTTTTTAAGGTATTTTTCACTAAATATACTGATAAATTTAATAAAAAGCAAAAACAATTTTTGAGGGAGGTTTCGAGGCCAAAAAGCATGGTATACCTCGCCTTTGGCGAGGGATTTTTTGGCCGAGGCACCAGCCAAAATTACCGCTGGGAATTTTGGCGTTCCCGAAAAATTTGGTTTTTGCTTTTTCTATAACCTGCAAACACATTTATTTAAATTACGTTTTTTTAAAGGTTTCTTTGAACTTTTTAGTCAAAAGGGGAATTATCTTAAATAAATCACCTATAATACCATAGTTAGCAACTTTAAATATCGGTGCTTCAGGATCTTTATTGATAGCGATAATAACATCGGAAGACTGCATGCCTACTAAATGCTGAATTTGGCCGGAAATGCCGCAAGCAATATATATTTTCGGGCAAACTGTACGTCCGGTCTGCCCAACTTGATGTGAATAAGGTATCCAACCGGCATCTACGCAAGCGCGCGAAGAACCAACTGCGGCTCCAATACTTTCGGCTAATTCTTCGATTAATTTAAAATTTTTAGCCTCTCCTAATCCTCTTCCGCCAGAAACGATAATATCGGCCTCTGCTAAGTTAACAGTAGCAATTGCTTCCTTAATAAAATCTAAAAATTTTATTCTTTTATCCTGCTCTTTTTCGTCAAAAACTTCTTTTACAATTTCACCTTTCCGAGACTTATCTTCTGCGGCCTCCGGCATTACTTTATGTCTAACTGTAGCCATTTGAGGCCTAAAGTTAGGAGAAATAATCTGAGCCATAATATTCCCGCCAAAAGCCGGGCGAGTTTGTATCAAAATCTTTCTCTCTTTATCGATATCTAAACCGGTACAGTCAGCAGTTAGACCAGTATAAAGATTCACTGCTATTCTGGATACTAAACTTCTACCGGTAGTAGTAGCGCCGGCTAAAAAAATTTCCGGCTTATACTTATTAACGAGTTTGACAATTGCCTTAGTATAGTTTTCGGCTATGTAGTGTTCAAGGATTTTCGAATCAATAACAAAAACTTTGTCTGCTCCCCGATAAATTAACTCATTCGCTTTAGGGCTAATATGTTTGCCCAGTAAAACGGCACCGACATAAGTATTAAGGTCTTTGGCTAACTGCTGAGCTTTAGCTAAAAGCTCAAACGCTACCGAAGATATTTCCCCATCTCTTTGTTCGGCAAATACCCAAACCCCTTTATAATTTTTAACATCCTCTTTTACTACTTCTTTACGTACAATTTCAATAGCTAAAAACTTACAACTATCTACACAAGCTCCGCAGATAGTACACTTATCTAAATCGATAATAGCTTTTTTATTTTCAATCTTTATAGCACCAACCGGGCAAGCCTTAAGGCATAAACTACAACCGACGCACTTATCTAAAATTACTCTTATTCCACCCATAATTAAATGAAAAATGTAAAATGAAAAACGAAAAATTGAAATTTAAAATTAAAAGAGGTTTTGAATTTTAGGTTGTGGTTTGACATTTTTCGCTTTTCGCTAAAGTATATCCTTTATTTCTCTAATCAACTCTTCTACTACTTTATCCGGTTCTCCTTCAAAAATTTTTCCGCCGGGCTTAGGAGGAGGGGTGAATATTTTAACTACTTGAGTCGGAGAACCAGAAAGCCCAATTTTATTTTCCTCAATATTTAGATCTTTATTTCCCCAAGCGGTAATGCTTGCCTTGCGGGCAGCCATCTTACCTCTTAAAGAAGGCAGACGTGGCTCATTTATCTCTTTTACCACCGTAATAAGAGCCGGTAACTGAAGCTCTATCAATTCATAACCGTCTTCTAACAATCTCTCAAGAACTATAATTTTAGGGTTAGTATCAAGGTGTATAGTATCTATTTTCCTAACATAGGTAGCCTGGGGCAAATTAAGGTGGGTAGCTATACCAGGTCCTACTTGAGCAGTATCTCCATCGGAAGCTTGTTTGCCACAAATTATCAAGTCATAATCGGCTATCTTTTCTATGGCCTTAGCTAAAATCAAGCTGGTAGCCCAAGTATCGGAACCGGCAAAACTTCGGTCGCAAAGATGAACTGCCGAATCTATTCCTAAAGAAAGCGCTTCTCTTAAGGCACCTTCGGCCTGAGGCGGCCCCATAGTGATGACAGTAGTATGACCGCCAAAACGTTCCTTTAACCTTACTGCTTCCTCCAAAGCATACATATCAAAAGGATTCACTACCGATAAAACTCCCTCTCTTATCAAGGTATTAGTCTTAGGATCTATCTTAACATCGGTAGTATCCGGTACTTGTTTTATACATACTATGATCTTCATCGTTTTAACTCTTATAAGGGAGACTCTAAACCAGTAAGTTGTTGATAAACTTGCTGATATTTTTTACGAGTTTTTTCTACTACTTCCGAAGGTAACTCTGGTGCCGGTGGAGTTTTATTCCACTCTAATGTTTCTAGATAATCACGGACAAATTGTTTATCTAAGCTTATCTGGGATTTGCCTAATCCGTAAGAATCGGCAGGCCAGAAACGGGAAGAATCAGGAGTAAGAACTTCGTCTATTAACATAAGTTTGTTATTTAATAACCCGAATTCAAATTTGGTATCGGCTATTATTATGCCTTTCTTTCCGGCAAAATCAGAAGCTTTAATATAAATATTAAGGCTTAACTCTTTAATCTTTTCGGCTAAGTCCGCGCCAATAGCATTTTTCATATAATTAAAATCTACATTCTCATCATGCCCTATTTCGGCTTTAGTGGCAGGAGTAAAAATGGGCTCAGGCAATTTTTGAGCTTCTTTTAAACCCAAAGGTAAACCTATATCGCAAACACTTTGGGTGTTTTTATATTCTTTCCATCCGGAACCGGCTAGATATCCTCTAACCACGCATTCGAAAGGAATTACTTTACATTTCTTAACTATCATAAATCTACCTTCTAAGTAGTCTTTCTGGGTTTTAAATTGTGAGGGCAAATCTTTCCAGTCAGAAGATATGAGGTGGTTTTCAACTAAGTTTTTTAAGAAGGAAAACCAAAATAGCGAAATTTTGGTTAGGATTCTCCCCTTATCCGGTATCAGAGTAGGCAATATTACATCGAAGCAAGAAATCCGATCGGTAGCTACCATCAGAAGTTTATCTTCCAGATCATAGACATCTCTTACTTTTCCTTTTTTGAATAATTGGATATTTTTAAGCATCGGTTTCTTTTGAAAATTTTTCCGGACTTACATAGTCGCCGTATAGTCTTTGAAAATCGCCAAGCCTTTGCCTTTGAGCTTTAAGTTCTTCAAATAAACATAGCGGAATATCTTTTAAGTCTTTATAAATATTTTCTATTCTCTCGATTTTAGATAAATTTTCCGGGATTCTTAAGGTAAATTGTCGAAGATAATCTTCATAAAGATATTCTTTATTCAAAACGTTTTTAAATAAAGTTTTCAGATCTTCGTATCGCGGTATTAAACCAGTCGGGGTCAGGAGAGCTTTTGCGCTCTTATCTACTCGTAACTTCATCCATCTTAACCAAATACGCTTATCTTGGATACTATTTAAAAACTTATTTTCTTTATCTTTTAAAAAATAATTTACTGAAAAAACCAAGGGTGGTTTAGCTAATTTGCGGCTAAATTCTAAATTCATCTTAAGATATTTGCCTAGTGGTATAGATAAAAAATCGATATTAGACATTGGATTAAATACTCTTACTCCTTCTTGGCCTAAAGTAGCTGCCGTAGTTTCCGATTCTAAGCTAGCGGCTTTAGTTATAATACCATGCTGCCAATTAAAAGCTTCTTCTACCGGGACTGAAGTGTCAGAATCTCTTCCTCCATAAATAAAACCTTCTACTTTAACTCCTAGAGGATTTTCTAAATTAGCATCTATATTTTCTAAATTTGATAGCCTTATGGTATAACGGGCATTTTTATGAGAAGGAGGAATTTCCTGACCCTGGTGGTCGGTTTTGCCTGGGAACCAAGGTCCAAAAAAATTAACCCCCTTGGAAGGTACCTCTTTAGACTTACCGCTCCAAAACGGCACTTTATCTTCGCCGATGAGAATATTCGAAAATATAATTTCTCCGGAACGAGTTAAAGATTTAAATAGTATCGGGTCGTCTTGGCTATTTACGTCTTTTATAATACCGAATATCCCTCTTTCGACGTTAACAGCCTTTGGTTCACCATCGATAATCCGTAAATAAACTATATCATCGCCAACTATAGTTTCACCGGAAAGCATGGCTGTAGAAGTTTTACCGCACATGCTAGGATAAGCTCCGCAAAAATAAGATTTTTTATTGCCTTTACCTGATATGCCCATTAAAAACATATGTTCAGCTAGCCAGTCCTGACTATAAGCCTTCTTTATCGCTAAACGTAAAGCTAATTTCTTAAGTCCCACGGTATTACCGGCATATTGAGTATTGACACTATATACTAAATTATTCTCTAAATCGATATATACCCGACGCTGTTCGATATTTTTACTAACTTTATTTTCTAATACGCCAGCACTATGGACAAACTTAAAAAAATCATCTTTTACTTTGGCTCTTCTAAACTGCTCATAACCGGGACGGTAAAGAATATCTTCGCTATGAGCCACATAACAGGAATCGGTAATCTGCACTGCTAAAATGGTAAAAGGCGAGTTCACTGGCCCAAGACAAAGAAAACAAATAAGCATTTCTTTATCGGCCATGATACCTTGCAAATTATTTCGGATTTCTTTTAAGCCCTCCTCTCTATCGATGCTATTTAAATAATAGCGGTCTTCCGAGCTAGAAGTTACTAAATATTTAGTAATATTTTTATCACGACCTTGATCGGTATAGCCATCAAAATGTGCAGTATGGCCTTTAGTAGCTAGTTCTATCTCCTCACCTAACAGTAAAGATTTTTTTCTTATATATTCGGCATCTTCAGAAGAATCAGTGCGGATGAAAATGGAGCGGGGCTGGCAAATCTCGGCATATTTTCCTATAAAATCGACCAGAAAGGAGTTTTCTAAAGCTGCCAATTTTTTAAAATTATCCTTATCCAGCTTATCTTTTAAAAAATTAATATAATCCTTAGCCATAAAACTTTCTTTAAAAGTATTGTCTTCTAATATTTTAAAAGAAAATTAATTTACCACAACAATAGACTTTTAGCAAACATTTATATTTAAACGACGGGGCTTTGATGGGGTATATTGTTATAAAAACTTATTAATCAATTAGTTATAAACTAAGTATTATAAGTACAGCCCTAAGACAAGCTCTTTAAGGCTTTTTCATAAACTAAAAGTGTCTGTTGAGTTACTTTCTCTTTAGTATATTGAGACTCTATAATTTGCCTTCCGGTATAACCAAATCTCTGATTAAGCTTTTTATCTTCTAAGAGCTGGCATATTTTTGCGGCTAAAGCCTCAAAGTCTCTTACCGGTACTATAAATCCGTTTATCCCGTCTTTAATTACCTCCGGCATGCCGCCCATGTTGGTAACAACCATAGGGTTAGCCATAGCCATAGCTTCAAGCATAGTCAAACCAAAAGGCTCAGGAGCGGTAGAAGGA